>DAIRWC010000074.1:2774-8039 GCA_036802505.1 Solirubrobacterales bacterium | reverse complement strand
GGACCATGGTGTCGCCGGCCTGGACTACGACCGCGCCGCCCGCCTGCTTCGCGAGTTTTCCGGTCTCGAAGGAAATCTGGCTGTCGCCGATATCCGCAGAGACGCGGGTTACGTCAAACATGCTCATTTAGTTTTCCTACCTCCGGCCGCCCGGATGACGGCCATCTGCATTCAGAACTCTCGTTCTCTTTCAGCTGGGAGAGTACATGGCCGGCGTTCCGATGACACCGGCGCGGATGCCGGACTCGAAGTCGCGGCGCACCCGAGCGCCGACCTCATCGGTCCGTCGGTCCGCCTCGAAGCGCCGCAGGTCGAGGCCGAACCCCTCCGCCCGCTCCCAGAGGTGCGGATCGTCGACCCGGCCGCGGTCGGCATAGAGCGAATCGACCATCTCGAAGAATCGCCCCTGCCTGCCGGCGGCCTCGGCGGCGGCGTGCAGGGCCGGTGCCCTTGGGTGTTTGCTCGCCACGGGAAAGTGACGGAAGACGACGCTCGCGCCTCGCTCGCAAATCTCCAGCCACGCAGCCGCGCAGTGCGGGCAGCCGAGGTCGGCGTAGACGACCAGGGTCTCGCCCTCGCCGCGCACGTGGTCCTCCGGGCCGACCGGGGGCACCGCCGCGCTGGTCAGCTCAGGCGTCAGACCCGCCGGTCTCCAGGGCGTCGAAGATCAAGTTGGCGCCGGGGATCTCCAGAGGCGTCGGCGACTCATGCACCCAGGCGACCGTGCCCTGCTCGTCGACGAGGACGAGCGAGCGGTTGGCGTGCCCCGTCGGCTCGATGTAGGCGCCGTAGGCACGGGCAACCTCGCCCTTCGGCTCGAAGTCGGCGAGCAATGGCGTGTCGATGCCGAGCTTTTCCTGGAAGGCCTTGTGGGCGAAGCCGTGGTCGACGCTGATCCCGACCAGCTCGACCCCCTTCGCGGCGATCTCGGGCTTGACCTCCTGGTAGATCGAGAGCTGGTCCGAGCAGACCGGGCTGAAGTCGAGTGGGTAGAAGACCAGCAGGACCCTGCGCCCGCGGTAGTCGGAGAGCGAGACCTGCTCACCGTCCTGGTTGCGGAGGGTGAACTCGGGAGCCGGCTCGCCGGCGGCGATCATCGCCGCAGGCCGAGATCCGCGACCAAGGCGCGATAGCGCTCGAGGTCGGTGCGCTCCAGGTAGCGGAGCATGCGGCGGCGCTTGCCGACCAGCATCAGCAGGCCACGGCGCGAGTGGTGGTCCTTGGCGTGCCCACGCAGGTGCTCGGTGAGCTCGTTGATCCGCGCGGTGAGCAGCGCGACCTGGACCTCGGCAGAGCCGGTGTCGCCGTCAGCGCGGCCGTACTTTCCGATCAGCTCGGTCTTCTTCTCCTTGGCAAGGCTCATGATGCGCCGGTGAAGCTAGCACAGACCCGCTTCGCGTCCTCGACGTCGATCCGCATCTGGGCGATCAGCTCCTCGACGCTGGGAAAGCGCTTCTCCCCGCGCAGCCGCTCGACGAAGGCGACGCGCAGGTTGCGCCCGTAGAGGTCTTCGTTGCGGTCGATCAGATAAGTCTCGATCAGCACGCCCCGACCGCTCTCGAAGGTCGGCCGCACGCCGACGTTGACGGCGGCGGGAACGCCGTCGGCGAAGGCCGCGAAGACGCCATGGCCGGGGATCAGCAGGCGGTCGTCGGGGACGATGTTCGCGGTCGGGAAGCCAAGCTCGCGACCGCGTTGATCGCCCTCGACGACGGTTCCCTCGACCATGAAGGGGGCGCCGAGGCAGTGTCGCGCACCCTCCATGTCGCCGGCGGCCACCAGGGCCCTGATCCGGGTCGAGGAGACCGTCTCGCCGTCGACCTCGACCAGCGGCACCACCCGGGTCTCGAACTCGGTGCGGGCAGCCAGCATCGCCGGGTCCCCTTTGGCCTTGGCGCCGAAACGGAAGTTCTCCCCGACCGAGACCTTCTCGGCCCGTAGCTTCTCGATTAGCACGTGCTCGATGAAATCCTCGGCGGATCGCTGGGCAAACTCGGCGTCGAACGGGATCACGACCAGCTCACGCACGCCGAGGCCCTCGATTACGTCGCGCTTGACACCGAAGGGCATGATCAATTTCGGCAGCGCCGCCGGATGGATCACCTCGAGCGGATGCGGGTCGAAGGTGAGCACCGTGTCGGCGCCCTCGATCACCGCCTGATGACCCCGGTGCACGCCGTCGAAGGTGCCGATCGCGACATGCCGCGCCCGCGCCTCGGCGTCAGGCAGGCTGGTGACGGCGATGTTCGCCATCAGCGCAAAGCCTCCGCGACCGCGGGGACCAGTTCCGCCACTCGGCTCAGCGACAGCTCCGCATCCGCCTGCTCGACCCTGAATGGGCCGATCGCCGTCCGTCGCAGCTCGATGCAGTAGGCGTCTTCGAGCGTCTCGATCAGGGTGCGGACATAGGTGCCGGTCGAGCATTCGATCTCGTATTCGACGTAGTAGTCGCCCCCGGCCACCACGGCGCCCACCATTTCCGCCCGGTAGATCTCGACATCGCGCTCGGGGGTCTCCACGACCTCGCCGCGGTGCGCTTTGCGATAGAGCCGCTCGCCGCCCAACCGCACCGCCGAGGTCATCGGCACCCGCTGGCGGATCGTCCCCGTTGGCAGCTCCATCGAACTCGAGACCCGACCGGTCATCGTCAGCTCCCCTTCGGGATCGCCCGTGCTGGAGCGCCACCCCGGCCGCGCTTTCGCCCGGTAGGTCTTTGGCAGGTCGGTCAGAAAGCGCTGCACCCGGGTCGCGTCGTCGAGCAGAACCAGCAGCAGCCCGGTCGCGAACGGATCGAGCGTGCCGGCATGACCGGCCTTGCAGTCACGCTCTCGCCGCACTCGTTCAACCACGTCGTGCGAGGTGATTCCGGCGGGCTTGTCGCAGAGCAGAACCGTCAAAGATCGAGTTGGGCGGAGACCTCGCCGCAGAGGAAGGAGACCAGCGCCTCCAACTCGAGGTCGGTGGAGAATCCGGCGGCCCGCTTGTGGCCGCCGCCGCCGTTGACGCGGGCGATCGCAGAGACGTCGACCTCGCCGTCGCTGGAACGCAAACTGACCTTGCGGGCGGCGCGACCGCGGTCGCCGAGGTCGCGGATCAGCGCCGCGACGCGGGCGCCCTCTACAGAGCGCAGGTGGTCGATGATTCCCTCGGTCATCTCCTCCCCGGCGCCGCTCGCCTCGTAGTCCTCGGCGGCAATGTAGGCAAGCACCAGCCTGCCCTTGCAGTGATGCTGAATCCCGTCCAGGGCGCGTGAGAGCAGGCGCAACTTCTCGAGCGGCACGTGCTCGTAGAGGCGGCGGTAGGTCTCGTCGACCTCGACCCCGGCTTCGATCAGATCGGCGGCGATGCGGTGGGTGCGCGCGTTGGTGTTCTCGTACATGAACTTGCCGGTGTCGGTGACCAGGCCCACGTAGAGCGCCGCGGCCATCTCGGCGCCGATCTCGACCCCCAGCAGGATCGCCAGCTCGTAGACGATCTCCGCCGTACAGGAGGCGTCGACCTCGACCAGGTTGACCTCGCCGAAGAGCGTGTTGTCGTGATGGTGGTCGATGTTGATCGTGAAGACCCCGTCCGCGGAGAGGAAGTCGACCGGCATGCGATCGATGTTGCCGCAGTCGAGGAAGATCGCCGCGCGGTCCGCCATGTCGGCCGGCGCCTCGTGAAAGACCTCCTCCAGCGGCAGGAAGCGGTACTCGATCGGCAGCGGGAACTCCTTCGCGGCGAGGAACATCACCGAGTCCTTGCCGAGGGCTGTCAGCAGGTGGTGCATCCCGAGCAGCGAGCCGAGCGCGTCGCCGTCGGGCCCCTCGTGGGCGGTGAGCAGGAAGCGGTCGCGATTGCGGATCTCGCTGGCGACCCGCTCGATCGCTGTGGCGCCGATATCGGTGGTCTCGGTCATTTCTCTTCCTCTTCGAGCAGTTGAGAGATTCTCATCCCCTGCTCGACCGTCGGGTCGTAGTGAAAGGACAGGGTCGGGGTGCGCTTCATCCTCGTCTCGGCGGCGATCTTGGCCTGCAGAACGCCATGGGAGGAGCGCAGCCCGGTAAGCGCCTCCTCGCGGGCGTCTTCGTCGCCGAGCACGCTGACGTGCACCTTGGCGCTGCGTAGGTCTGGGCTGGTCTCGACCGAGGTCACGGTGACGAAGCCGATCCGGGGATCGCTCAATTCGGTGGTGATGGCTGCGCCGATCACCTCGCGGAGCACCTCGTTGATGCGGCGCATGCGAGGCGTGGTCATCCTAGTGCCTTGTCCGGTGACGTTTGCCCGGTTCTGGCGCAGGCATCGTCGTGACTGGCAAGGACGCAGACCCGAAGGCGTGGCAGCGCCACGTCGAGCGGTCGAGGACGCCGCCAGGCGCGGCGAGGGCAAGCCAGAGAGGGTGAACGTTGCCGGACAAGGCACTAGTCCAGCGTCTGCTCGACCTGCTTGGTCTTGTAGAACTCGAGCACGTCGCCCTCCTTGACGTCGGCGTAGCCGTCGAGCACGACGCCACACTCCTGGCCCTCCTCGACCTCCTGGACGTTGTCTTTGAAGCGCCGCAGGGAGCCGAGTTTGCCGTCCCAGATGACGGTTCCCTCGCGGATCAGGCGGACGTTGGCGTCGCGGGCGACCTTGCCCTCGTTGACGATGCAACCCGCGATGCGGCCGACTTTGGAGGCCTTGAAGGTCTGTTTGACCTCGGCCTCGCCGAGCGTTTCCTCGACCTCGACCGCCTCCAGCAGGCCCTCCATCGCGTTGCGCAGGTCCTCGGTGATTTTGTAGATGACCGAATAGGTGCGCACGTCGACGCCCTCGCGCTCGGCGGCCTTGCGGGCGTCGGCGAGGGGGCGGACGTTGAAGCCGATCACGATCGCTTCGGAGGCCGAGGCCAGCATGATGTCGGACTCGTTGATGCCACCGGTCTGCGAGTGGATGATGTTGATCCCAACCTGCTCCTGCGGCACTTTGGCGATCTCGTCCTGCAGCGCCTCCAAAGAGCCGGCGACGTCGGCCTTGAGCACGATGTTGAGCTCCTTGATGTCGCCCGCCTGGGCGCGCGAGAAGACCTCCTCGAGGCTGACCTTGCGTGCCTGGCGGCGGGCCAGCGCCTCGGTCTTGAGGCGGTTGCCCCGCTCCTGGGCGAGCTGGCGAGCGCGGCGGTCGTTCTCGACGACGCGCACGTGTTCGCCGGCCTCGCGGGGAGTCCACCAGAGCTCCCACCGCCGCCACGCGAGGCCATCCGGTACGTCGCCCATGATCTGTTTGATTTCTTCGACAAGAGCAACA
>DAIRWC010000074.1:1600-2764 GCA_036802505.1 Solirubrobacterales bacterium | reverse complement strand
ACGCGCACGTGTTCGCCGGCCTCGCAGACGCCGTCGAAGCCGAGCACCTCGACCGGCATCCCGGGGCCGGCCTCCTCGACGCGCTCACCGGTGAAGTCGTGCATCGCCCGCACCCGCCCCCACTGCGCGCCGCCAACCAGGGAGTCGCCGACGGCGAGCGTGCCGCGCTGGACGAGGATCGTGACGACGGGGCCCCGGCCGGGATCGAGCTGGGACTCGACCACCGTCCCGGAAGCGGGAGCGTCCGGGTTGGCGCCCAGCTCCTCGAGCTCGGAGACGAGCAGGATCATGTCGAGCAGGTTGCCGAGGCCCTCGTGGGTCTTGGCCGAGACGTCGCAGTAGACCGTCTCGCCACCCCAGTCCTCGGGCGTGAGGCCGTCGGCGGCAAGCTCGTTGCGGACGCGGTCGGGCTGCGCGCCCTCTTTGTCGATCTTGTTGACCGCGATCAGGATCGGCACGTCAGCGGCGCGGGCGTGGTCGATCGCCTCTTTGGTCTGCGGCATGACTCCGTCGTCGGCGGCGACGACGACGACGGCGATGTCGGTGACCTTGGCCCCACGGGCACGCATCGCCGTGAAGGCGGCGTGGCCGGGGGTATCGAGGAAGGTGATCGTCTTGTCCTCGTGGTGGACCTGGTAGGCGCCGATGTGCTGGGTGATCCCCCCCGCCTCACCCGCGGCGACCTCGGTCTCGCGGATCGCGTCGAGCAGCGAGGTCTTGCCGTGGTCGACGTGGCCCATGATCGTGACCACGGGCGGACGGTCGACCAGGCTCTCCTCGGCGTCCTCGAATTCCGGCGCCTCCGGCTCCTCCTCGGCGGCGGTGACGATTTCGATCTTGCGGTCGTACTCGTCGGCGATCGCTTTGATCGACTCGTCGGTGAGGGTCTGGGTGAGCGTCGCCATCTCGCCCATCATCATCAGCTTCTTGATCACCTCGGCGCTGCCGAGGCCGAGCAGCTCGGCGACCTCGCGCACGGTCGCCCCGGAGTTGACCCTGGTCGCCTCCGGCTCCGGCGGCTCCTCGGTTCTGACCGGCGGCTCCTCGAGCAGCGGCCGACGGCGCCTACCGCCGCGGCGCCTGGGCGGGCGCTGTGGGGGCGGTCCGCCCATCTGGTCGCGGCGGGCGGCTACGCGGTCGGACGCCCCGGCGCGCAGCACGGCG
>DAIRWC010000074.1:0-1590 GCA_036802505.1 Solirubrobacterales bacterium | reverse complement strand
CGAATCGATCACGACACGGCGTTTTTTCGCCGCTCCAGCGGGTTTTTTCGCAGCGGGTGCGGGTTTCGCCGCCGGTTTGCCGGGGGCAGGCGTTGCCGCAGGTTTCGCCGCCGCTTTGGGCTCCACCTTGGCGGCGGTAGCCCCATTGCCGGAGAGCGCTTTCAGCGCATCGGCCTCCTCGACACTGGAAGCCGCCGCTTTCGCCTCGATCCCAGCTTTCTTAAGCGCGGCGAGCAGCTCCTTGCTGCTCAGGCCCTGAGCTTTCGCAATCTCGTGGACGCGCTTCTTAGCCACTAGGCCTGCTCAGCCTCCTCGGCGACGGGCTCCGGCGCCTCGTCCTCGGCCTCTGAATCTTCGGCGTCGACTTCCGCCACCGTCTCTTCCTCGGGCTCCTCAGCGGGCTCCTCGTACACAGCTTCCGCCTTGGCGACGATCTCGGACACTTGGCCTTCGTCGGCCTGGGCATCGGCGAGGATCGCCACCTCGGCTTCCTCCAGCGGAGCGAGCACCGCAATCTGGTTGGTCGCGAAGCGGCTCAGCGCCTGGTGAGTCGGCAGGCCGCAGTAGGAGGACTCGCCGATCGCCGCGTTGGGGCAGCGGCGGCCGTTGGAGAGCACCGCCAGGCAGTGGCCGTCGGAGGCCTCCTCGCCCTCGTACTCGACCTCCTCGTCGTCCTGGGCAAACTCGGTCTCGGACTTGATGTCGACCCGCCAGCCGGTCAGGCGCGCCGCCAAGCGGGCGTTCTGCCCGTCGCGGCCGATCGCCAGCGAGAGCTGGTCGTCGGGAACGATCACAGTCGCCTGGCGCTCCTCGTCGTCGACGATCACCTCGCGCACGCGGGCCGGCGAGAGCGCCTTGGCGACGAAGCGGGCGGGCTCGTCGTTGTGGGGAATGATGTCGATCTTCTCGCCGCGCAGCTCGGAGACGACCATCCGCACCCGCGAGCCGCGCGGGCCGACGCAGGCGCCGACCGGGTCGACGCCGTCGGTGTGGGAGACGACCGCGATCTTCGAGCGGTAACCGGGCTCGCGGGCGACGCCGACGATCTCGACCAGTTTGTCGGCGATCTCCGGCACCTCCATCTCGAAGAGGCTCTTGATCAGCTCGGGGCTGCGCCTCGAGACGACGATCGCCGGGCCCTTGGTCGAGTCGGAGACGTCGGTGATCACGGCCTTGACCCGCATGCCGTGGTCGTAGCGCTCGTTGTAGACCTGCTCGGACTTGGGCAGCAACGCCTCGACCCGCTCGCGCAACTGAACCAGCGTGTAGCGCTTATCGGACTGCTGGATGATCCCGGTGATCAGCTCGCCGACGCGGTCCTGGTACTCCTCGAACATCATCATCCGTTCCGCCTCGCGGATCCGCTGCAGGATCACCTGCTTGGCGGTCTGCGCGGCGATCCGGCCGAAGTCTTCGGGGGTCACGTCGCGGGTCTCGATCTGATCCTCGTAGGGGGCGATCATCTCGGGGTCGAGCTCGGGGTCCTCCGGCTCTTTGAGCTCGCCCGTTTCGGGGTCGATCTCGCGCTCTTCCTCCTCCTGGGCCTCGGCCGCCTCGGCCAGCAGCTTCTCCTCCAGCTCTGCCGGCAGG
>DAIRWC010000073.1:0-8044 GCA_036802505.1 Solirubrobacterales bacterium | reverse complement strand
GAGCGGCGGCCCGGCTCGGCCCCCTCGCAGGTGCGGAACTGGAACAGCTTGCCGAGCAGGTCGAGCGTCTCCCGCACCCGCTTGGCGCTGGAGAAGGGCCCGAAGTAGGCGCGGCCGGAGCGGTGCTTCTCACGGGTGAAGTAGACCCGCGGGTAGTCCTCGTCGAGGCTGACGCAGACGTAGGGGTAGGACTTGTCGTCGCGCAGGCGGATGTTGAAGCGCGGCCGGTACTGCTTGATGAAGCTCTGCTCGGCGAGCAGCGCCTCGGCCTCGTTGGCGGTGACGAGGACCTCGATGCGGTCGACCCGCGAGGTCAGCCGGCTCTCGCCGGCGGAGAAGTGCGAGGCGACGCGTTTGCGGATCGAACGCGCCTTGCCGACGTAGAGCAGCTCGCCGCTCTCCTCGTAGAAGAGGTAGACGCCCGGGGAGTCGGGAAGTTCACGGATCCTGTCAATCACTCGGCTAAAGGGTAGGCTGCGGGCCGCATGAACCCACCCGAGCTGAGCACGCTGCGGATCGAGGTCGACGGCGAGATCGGCACCCTCACCCTCGATCGCCCCGAGAGCTTCAACGCGATGAGCCCCGAGATGATCCTCGACCTGGGGACCGCCTTCGCCTGGTTCGCCGACCAGGCCCCGCTGCGGGCGCTGATCGTCACCGGCGCCGGCAAGGCCTTCTGCTCCGGCGGCGACATCAACGGCTTCAAAGCCGGCGTCGAAGACGACTCGATCGACCTGCCCGCCCAGGTCCGACGCGGCGCCGAGGCGCTCCACACCGCGATCGTCGACCTGCGGCGGATCCCCTACCCGGTGATCTGCGCCCTGAACGGGCCGGCCGCCGGCGCCGGCTTCTCGCTGGCGCTTGCGTGCGACATCAGGATCGCCTCCGAGGAGACCTTCCTCGCCTGCGCCTACGGTCGCATCGGCGCCTCCCCGGATGGCGGCATGACCTATTTCCTGCCGCGTGTCGTCGGGCCGAGCCGGGCGCTGGAGATCCTCCTCGAGGACCCCAACATGAAGGCGCCCGAAGCCCTCGAGGAGGGCCTTGTCTCCGAGGTCGTCTCTCCGGAGGCGCTTATGGACGCTGCCAGGGCCAAGGCCGAGAAGCTGGCCGCCATGGCGCCGCACTACGTGAAGATGGCGAAACGGCTCTGCGGGGTGAGCATCGAGGACAGCATCACCGAGCACCTGCAGCTGGAGCGGCACGGAATCGCCGACAGCATGGCGACCGAGGATCTGCGCGAAGGCGCGATCGCCTTCTTCAGCGGCGAAAAGCCCGAGTTCAAGGGCCGCTGAACCGGCCGACACCCCCGGCCGTATCCGAGCTATAACCGTCTAGAGTCCCCCTGAGCATTCCCCCAGGAAAGGATCCAGTCCGATGAAGAAGCTTGCCGCCCTACTCGTACTCGCACTTGCATCCGTCGCCCTCGTCGCCTGCGGAAGCAGCAACTCGACCACGACGACCTCGAGCTCCAGCGGCGAAGAAGCCGGCGGTGGCGCGGCGGCCGAAAGCGGCAAGGAATCCGGCGGCGAAGGCGGTGGCTCGACGGTCGAAGTCGAAGCCGACCCGAGCGGCGAACTGGCCTACACGACCACCGAAGCGTCGACCAAGGCCGGCGAAGTGACGATCGACTTCAACAACCCGCAGAGCCTCACCCACGACGTGACGATCGAAGACTCCAGCGGCAAGGAAGTCGGCAAAACCGAACTGATCGGCCAGGGGGAAACGTCGACCACGGTCGACCTAAAACCGGGCACCTACACCTATTACTGCACCGTGCCGGGGCACCGCGAAGCGGGCATGGAAGGCACGCTCACCGTCAAGTAGGGCTTGTGAGCCAGGCGCTCCAGCCGGCGGGCGCCGAACTACATGACGCCGACCGGGCCAAGCATCAGGCTCGCGCGATCAGCTCGATGCGGTTCCCCCAGGGATCGGCCGTGTAGAAGCGTCGCAGCGGCGCGAGCTCGTCGTCCCAAGCAACGGGCGCTCCAGCCTGGGCGAGACGGCCGGCAACGTCCTCGAGCCGATCCGACTCGACGAGCAGCGCGGGATGGGCCTTGGAGGCCGGGACGAACCCCTCCTCGACGCCAACGTGGATCTGCTGCTCGCCGGCCCTGAACCATGCACCTCCACGGGCCGCCAGGGACGGCGGCTTCGCGACCTCCGCAAGACCGAGCACCCCGGCGAAGAAGCGCCGCGCCTCGTCCTCGCACCCCGCTGGCGCCGCAAGCTGAACGTGATCGATGCCGAGGATGCTCATGCTGGTCGAACTTAACGATCCCCGTGGATATCGCCGAACATTTGTACAGTCTTCATCGTTGGGTCGCCTCAAACGAGCAACTGCTCGAGGAGGGCTCTACCGATGAGTCGATGGGAGACGACAAGCACGCTGGACGCCGATGTTTCGCCGGCCGCCGTTTGGGAGAGGGCCTACGTCGACGCCGAGACCTGGCCGAGGTGGAATGCCGAGATCAAGCGCGCCCGCCTCGACGGGCCTTTGGCCCTGGGCGCCAAGGCGAGGATCGTGTTTCGCACCGGCCTGCGCCTGCGCTTCCGCGTCGTCGAGTTCGAGGAGGGCCGTCTGTTCACCGACGAGTCGCGCATGCCCGGAGCCCGGATGGGCCACCGTCACCTGATCGAGTCACCCGAGGGCGGCGGCTGCCGCCTCACCAACACGATCTACATCGAGGGCGCCCTGGCCCCACTGTGGCGCCGGATCATGGGCCCGGCGGCAGCACGGACGCTCCCCGGTGCGCAGCAAGCCGTCGTCGACCTGGCCCTCGGGAGCTGAAACTCGCGGCCGGCGGGGTCGTCAGTCGACCGGCGCCATCACGCGGGTGACGCTGTCGCCCTTCTCGTCGATCGAGACAGGTCAAGGCGGACTCCGCCGACGTGTCGCGAGGCTCGCTTGTCAGTTCTCCGCCAAGGTTGGCGATTCGATTGCGAGCGGGTCGTTGCGCCGCAGCCACTCGGCGAACAGGGGGTCGACTATCCGCCAGTCCGATCCCGAGCCCTCTACGACTCCGCGACGGCGCAGGCGCTCGAGCGCCCGCTTGGCGGCATCGGGCCCACTCAACCCGTAGCGCGGCGGGGCGGTCCTGCTGCCGGGGGAGGCGCCGCTTGCCACCAGGAAAAGAGCCTTCGCTCCATTTCCGTCGCTGTCCTCGCCGGCAAGAAAACCGTCGATGATCGCGCCGAAATCGGTGCTGTGCGAGCGGGTTGAAAGCAGCTGATCGAAGGCAGCCTGGACGGCATCGCTGTCGACGGGCTGGCCGTCCTCGGTGGCCTCCCAGGTCTGCCAGGCAAGGTGCTGAGTGCGCTTGGGGTGTGCATCGGTCAATTCGACCAGGAGATCGGCTGCGCGCTCTTCGATCGGCTTGCCGGAGGCCTCAAAGGCATGTTCAAGGAATGCCGCGAACGGCTCGGCGTCTATCGATGGCAGGGCGACGTCATGGGTCTGGTCCCAGATCGGCTCGGTGTCGGTGTGGAGCATCAGTTCGAGCTTCTCGCGCAGGCTTCCGGTGAGAAGCAGGCTGACCCTTCCTCCCGCCTCGGGCTCCATCAGCGCCGATCGGATGATGCTCAGCGGCTCGCCTGGGCAGCTGTTGAGCCGCTGGAACTCATCGAAGACAATCACCAGGCGGTCGGCCGCCTGGGTGAGGGCATGGAGCTGATCGTGCAGGACCTCGGCCTCATTTAGCGCCTGTCGGCCTCCGGTCCGGACGCCGGCCGCGACGACGCCGAGGTTGATCCCGATGCTCTTCTCCAAACGCCTCCAAGCGTCGCCCGCGCGGCGGCGAAGCTGGCCGTCTGGGTGTGTGTCCAAGGCGTTCCTGGTCGCACCGATGAACGCAGGAAGGCTGATTGCCCGGCGTAGGTCGATGCGCAGCATTTGCCACGGCGGCGCGTCCGCCTCATGGTCGCGTTCAAGCTCGCGGCGAAGTTCGAGGGTAAAGCTGGTCTTGCCGGTGCCCCGCGGTCCAAACAGGGCGACGTGGGTGCCTGCCTTTAGCTGCAGGGCGGTTTCTCGTGCAAAGGGCTCGCGCGGGACTCCATCCTCGATCGCGTACTCCCAGATGAAGGGGTTAAGTGGCACGGCGGTATTGTACCCATCAAGCGCGACGCTATGTACTTGCCGAGCGAGTACAGTGCACAATCGAGCAGCGCTCCATCGCCGTCGACCGTCTCTATCTCGTCCCCGTCACGCGGTGGGAGCCATCACGCGGGTGACGGAGTCGCCCACGAAGCATGGCTTCTCGTTGCCCTCGACCTCGAGGGTGAAGCGGGTTACCACCTCGTACCAGCCGCCGCCCTTGTCGTCGATCGAGACGACCTCGGCCTTGCCACGGACCTTGGAGTCGACGGGGACGGGCGCCGGGAAGCGAATCTTGTTCCAGCCGTAGTTGACGCCGAGGGCGAAGCCGGTCGAAGAGATCAGGTCCTTGCGAAAGCCGTCAACCAGCGAGAGGGTGAGGTTGCCGTGGGCGATCGTCGTGCCGAAGGGGCTCTCGCTCTTCGCCTTCTCGATGTCGACATGGATCCACTGGTCGTCGCCCGAGAGCTCGGCAAAGGTGTCGATGTCCTCCTGGGTGACGGTGCGCCAATCGCTCGGGCCGATCTCCTGCCCGAGCAGCGCCTGCATCCCCTCGACTCCCTGTACCTCGACGGTGGCCATACGCCGGCAGTCTAGACGGGGTGAGTCGCCGACGCGGAGGCGAGCCGCAGAGGTGCGTGGCGCGCGATGACCTGGAAATCCGTGTCGCAAGCGAGCAGTTCCGCCTCGTTGCGCATCGCGACAATCGCAATCAGACAGTCCGTCAGTTGACGCGGTGTCTCGCCTCCTCGGCGACAGAGCCGGTATAGCTCGGCGGCACTCTCGTAGTCCGCCGGCCCGACCACCCCCAGGAAGCGATTCCCGTAGAGAAGGCGCCGCAACCAGTCACGCTCTGCCCGGTCCTTGGCCCCGGCTAGGACCTCCATCATCACGACATCGGTAGTGGCCAGCTCTGCGCGCTCGTCCAGGGCAGTCTTCAGGCATTGATGAACCGGGCTTCCAGTCGCTCGCAGCAACTCGATCCATGCGGAGGAGTCGGCGAGGATCACAGCTCCGGTATCTCTTCGCGCGAACGAATCTCGTTGAGGTCGCCGCCCCAGCCGACTCCCTCCATTTCGAGCATTTCCTGGCGGCTCATGGGCTCCCCCGCGAGTTTTCGCAAAGCCAAATCAACGGCCTCCCGTTTGCTGGGGAGGCGATAGATCTGCATCACGCGCTCGATCAGTTCGTCGTCGATCTCGATGTTGGTCCGCGTCACTACCCCATCGTACACCTCAGGGTGTATAAGGGTGGGAGCAACAGTGGAAGTGGCTGTCGCAACCGGCATCAGGACACCAGCCTGACTTCGAAGGCGGGGACGACGAGGGCGCCGGCGCCACCGAGCAGAGCGAGGATTCGGCTTACATAGGCCTGAGTCTCGGGATAGCCGGGCACGCAATCGCAGGCTTCGACCGGAGCCGGGCCGGCGTTGTAGGCGGCGAGGGCGAGCTGGGGGGAACCGAATTGGTGGATCAGGTCGGACATGAGGTGGGCCTGGGCGTCGATCGCTTCGTCTGGGTCGAAGGGGTTCCTCAGGCCGTAGGCGGCGGCTGTTTCGGGCATGAACTGGGCTATGCCCTGCGCGCCGGCTGGAGAGCCCGCGTAGGGGTTGAAGTTCGACTCGGCCATCAGCTGGGCCGCGAGTAGAGCCGCTGAGACATTCCAATGCGCCGCAGCCCGGAGGAGCGAGGCGCGGAAGCGCGCGGGGACGAAGGCGGGAAGGCCCGCGCCACCGGCAAGGACACCATCTCCCCCACCGCTTCCCGCTGCCCCAATCGCATCGCCCGCGGGCGAGCAGGGTGCCGGACCAGCCGTAAAACCGTAGTGCCAAGCCTCCCACGAGTAGCGCTGCACGAAGCCGAACTTGGAGGCGTTGGCGGCGAGCCAGCCATAAGCGGATTCCGGTCCGAGGTCGAGCTCGGTCGCGCAACGGTGCAGCGAGTGACCCGGCGGCGCCACCCAGGTCGGGTCGGGATGGGCGGCGAAGAGCGCCGCCTGCTCGGCGTCGGAGCGAAAGCCCGAATTGACGAGGAGGGTGAGCCCGGCGCGCGATGCGGCGCCGGCCATCCGGTCGAAGGCGGAGGCAACATCGGGCCGCATCCCCTCCCCGGTCCGGTAGACGAGCGGACCGCTGTATCCGCCCCCGCCGGCCATGGCCGGCATCGAGCCTGTGGTGCTGCCGGCCGGTGCCGCCGCTTCGGCCACCGCCGACGCCTCGACGTCGGCCCTCCCGCCATTGCCGCCGCCTCCCTTCAGAACGAGCCCGCCGGTCACGACGGCCCTGACGCGGACCGGTGCGAACGAGCCGGCGTCGGCAAAGGTGACCTTCAACCGCTCGGCGCCGACGTCGTTCGCCCTTGCCACGTCGAACGCGGCGGCCCTGGCCCGGGCCAGGTACCCGATCTTCTCCACATGGGCCGGGTTCGGCAGGCCGTTGGGAAGCACGGCCGGCGCCAACAGCCGCGGCAGATCGTCGCGCATCGAGCGCGCCGCCGAGATCGCGGCCAGGTCGGCGGCGCGCTGCACCCGCCCCTTTCCCGTCACCGCGCCGGCGATTGCAACCAGCGCCAAGGCGCCGACGATCAGCGCCAGGGCGCCCCCGAGCGCCAGCAGCAGCGCCTGACCGTTCTCTCTGCGACTGTCCATGCGCCGACGCTGACGGACGCCGACGCGCGTGTGGTGCGCTCAAACGAAATTTTGTGCGATCGAACCGTTACGCAATTGCGTCCGTAGACAGGGCGAACCCGATTTCGACCCGAGGAGCGTTCATGTCGCAGTCACCGAGCAGCCGTCGCCCACGTCGTCTGAGCATCGCGACCGTCGCCGCGATCGTCCTTTCCCTAGCCGCGCTCTGCAGCGCCCTCGCCGTCGCGAGCACGAGCAAGCGCGTCGTCAACGAGGCACATAACCCATCGCTGGGCAAGACCGTCCTCATCGCCAACAACGGGCTCACCCTGTACAGCCTCAGTGCCGAGAAGCACGGCAGCTTCATCTGCAAGGGCTCGTGCCTCAAGGACTGGCACCCCTTGGTCGTAGCGGCCGGCGTGAAGCCGGTCGGCCCTGTTTCACTCGGCGTCATCAAGCGCCCCGACAACGGCCAGCGAGAGGTGACCTTCGACGGCAAGCCGCTCTACACGTTCGACGCGGACAATAAGAAGGGCGATGCGAACGGCGAGGGGATCAAGGACGTCGGCACCTGGCACGCCGCGACTCCGTAGGGGGATGTCAGGAGTCGACGTCGACGATCTCGATCAGGTCCGCCAATGCGGATGATTGCTCCATAGACCAAGCCATACGCGCGAGCACGGCGGAGGTCGAAACTCAGCGGCTCGACATTCGCTTGCACATGGCGAAGATGATTTTTACGCTCATTGCGCTCGAGATCACGTTCCGCGCTGCACGGACCACCGACGAGCTCGGCAATCGTCAAAGCCGATACGGCAACTACATCGGGAAGGCTCGCACGATCAATCGTCGTCAGAGCTATCGCGACCGAGGTGTCGATCACCCCACGTCTGCCAATCGTCCCACCCCCACGGAGTGGGGTCCGCGAAAGCATCGACATCGGCTCGGAACTGCTCGTAATCGATCGGGGGAAGGTCGGCGAGGGCTTCGGCGAGCTCCCTGGCAGGTACGAACTGGCGGCGCTTATGAGGGCGCCCCTCATGGGCGACTCCGCCCGGCCCGAGTCTCCTCTTGTCCATCCTTCGCCTCATCCTTTCGACCGTAGCAGGCACGAAACCTTCTGTCTTCGGAATGAAGCAGGCGCTCGCATGATCTGTCAAAGCACGCCTGACGGCCCAGCGGCAGGGCTCCGAGCCGTGCGGCACCGGCGGCCAGCAAGCCGAGCGGACGCTTGACGACCCCCACCTGCAACCCCTCAGCCATCATGTCGCGCACCGCAAGCGCCGTCAGCGCGCGGTCCTCACCGAGGTCCGCGCGCAGCAGCAC
>DAIRWC010000072.1:1897-8161 GCA_036802505.1 Solirubrobacterales bacterium | reverse complement strand
CTGGTGGTCGGCACGATCGACTTCGCCGACTCGGTCGATGCCGCGGTTGTGGCCGCGAGTCTGCGCGCCAACGGGATCGTCGACATCGAGCCGTACCGCAAGCTGGGGCGCAACCAGCTCCGCGTCGGCATGTTCCCCGCCGTCGAGCCAGTCGATGTCGAGGCGCTCACCTCCTGCATCGACTGGGTGATCGAGAACGTGCCCGAGGCGACGCCATGAAGGTCCTCGTCAAGGAGAAGATCGCCGACTCTGGCGTCGACTTGCTGCGCGAGAGCTTTGACGTCGACCTCGGCCTCGAGATGTCCGACGAGGAGTTGCACGAGGCGATCGGCTCCTATGACGCGATCCTGGTCCGCTCGGCGACCCAAGTCACCCCGGAGCTGATCGAACGCGCCGACCGCCTCAAAGTCATCGGCCGCGCCGGTACCGGCGTCGACAACGTCGACATCCCGGCCGCGACCAGGCGCGGGATCGTCGTCGCCAACGCGCCCGAATCGAACTCCGTCGCGGCCGCCGAGCACACGCTGGCGCTGATGCTCTCGCTCTGCCGCAACGTGCCGAGGGCGCACGCGTCGCTGATCGGCGGCGCTTGGGAGCGCCCCAAGTTCAAGGGAACCGAGCTCTACGGCAAGACGCTCGGCGTGGTCGGCTTCGGCCGCATCGGCCAGCTCGTCGCCAAACGCGCCCAGGCCTTCGAGATGGACGTCGTGGCCTTCGACAAGTTCGTCTCGGCGGAGCGCTTCCGCGAGCTCGGCGTCGAGGGCGTCGAGGAGCTGAGCGAGCTGCTCGGCCGCGCCGACATCGTCACGCTGCACGTGCCGAAGACGCCCGACACGATCGACCTGATCGATGCAGGGGCAGTTGCGGCGATGGTGGACGGCGCCCGGGTTGTCAACTGCGCCCGCGGCGAGCTCGTCGACCTCGATGCCGTGCTGGCGGGCCTCGAGTCGGGCAAGCTGGGCGGCGCCGCGCTCGACGTCTTCCCCGCGGAGCCCTTCACCGAGCACCCGCTCTTCGGCCGCGACGACGTCGTCGTCACCCCACACCTGGGCGCCTCGACGGCGGAGGCGCAGGACCGCGCCGGCGTGGTCACCGCCGAACAGGTGATCGCGGCGCTGAGCGGCGGCGTCGTCACCAACGCGGTCAACATCGCCGCCGTCCGCCCGGAGGAGATGGAGGCTCTGGCGCCGTTCGTGCCGCTCTGCGAAAAGCTGGGCCGCCTCGCCCAGGGCCTGGGCGACGGCTCGATCGACGGCGTCTCGGTCGAATTCCGTGGCCGCATCGCCTCCTACGACACGCGCCTATTGGGGATCGCGGTCCTGGTCGGCATCCTCTCCGGCCACACCGAGGAGCCGGTCAACCTCGTCAACGCGCCGCAGATGGCCGAGGAGCGCGGCATCGACCTGGTCGAGACCAAGGACGGCGGCTCCAAGGACTTCACGGAGTTGATCACGGTGCGGCTCGGCGGCGGCGAGAATGCGGTCGAGGTCTCCGGCACCGGGGTCGGGCCGCGCAACGAGCCCTATCTGGTCTCCGTCCTCGGCGAGAGCTTCTACCTGCCCTTCGCCGAGCACCTCGCCGTCTTCAGCTATGCCGACCGGCCCGGCATGATCGGCAGGGTCGGGACGATGTTCGGCGAGGAGGGCGTCAACATCATCTCCGCCGCGGTCGGGGCCGAGCCCGGCGGGGAGCGCGCGGTTATGGCGTTGACCACCGACGCGCCGGTGCGGGCCGAGACGATCGCCAAGATCCTCGAGCTCGACGGCTTCTCTATCGGTCGCTCGATAGATCTGTAGCGGACGGTAGGCTCCGCACCATGAAGGCCGTGGTGCTGACAGGGACGGGTGGATACGACGTGCTCCAGGTGCAGGAGCGCCCCGACCCGCCGGTCGGCTCCGGGGAGGTCAGGATCGCGGTCAAGGCCGCCGGGATCAACTTCGCCGACACGATGGCCCGGGTCGGCCTCTACCCCGACGCACCGAAGCCACCGTGCGTGCTCGGCTACGAGGTCGCCGGAGAGGTCGAGTCGGTAGGCGAGGGCGTCAGCGAGCTCCAGGTCGGCGATCGGATCGTCGGAGGCACGCGCTTCGGCGGGCAGGCCGAGCTGGTCACGGTCCCCGTGGAGCAGGCATTCGCCCTGCCCGCCGGCCTCAGCTTCGAGCAGGGAGCGGCGATCCCGGTCAACTACGGCACCGCCTACGCGGCGCTGATCCTGATGGGCAGCCTGCGCAAAGGCGACCGCGTCCTGATCCACGCCGCCGCGGGCGGAGTGGGGATCTCGGCGACGCAGATCGCCCGCAACGCCGGCGCCGAGATCTTCGGCACGGCGTCGCCGTCCAAGCACGAGGCGATCCGCGCCCAGGGAGTCGATCACCCGATCGACTACCGCTCCCAGGATTTCGAGGCGGAGACGATGCGGATCACCGGTGGCGAGGGCGTCGACCTGGTGATCGACGCCCTCGGCCCCACCTCTTTTCGGAAGGACTACCGCCTGCTCCGGTCGGGCGGCCGGATGGTCATGTACGGACTTTCCGAGGGCACCACGGAGGGCAAGCGGAACATCGCCGCGATGCTGAAGGGCCTGGTCTCGATGCCGAGCGCGACGATGCCCTGGTGGAAGAGTCTGCTGATCATGAACGAGAACAAAGGGGTCTTCGGGCTCAACATGCTCAAGTGGTGGGACGCCGAGGGCAGCCTCGACCGAGTGCTCGACCCGCTGACCGAGGACCTGGAGGCAGGCAAGCTCGAGCCGGTGGTCGCCGAGGCATTTCCCTTTGAGCGCGCTGGAGAGGCACATAAATTCATCGCCGAGCGCCGCAACGTAGGCAAGGTCGTGCTGTTTCCTCAGTAGACGCTCCGACCCGACCGGCGGCGGGGACGACTCGCAATGAAGAAGCTTCTACTCATCTCGTTCGCCCTCCTGGCGCTACTGGCGCCGGGTTCTGCCGGCGCGGCCGAAAAGACCTACACGGTGCTGCTCGCGGGTGGCGACGAACCGAACTCGATCAAGATCTGGCTCAGCCCCGACGGCCGCGAATACGTGATCGACTCGCTCGTGCAGCTCGAAGTCGGCGGCTCGGTCTGCACGCATCCCGAAGACAACCCGAACGAGTTGGTCTGCGCAGCGCCCTCGATAGGCGGCTTCGAAGTCAATTCCGGCGCCGGAGACGATCGCGTCTCGGTAGCCAAGATCATCACCGTGCCGGTGACCATGCGGGGCGGTGCCGGCGACGATGTGCTGATTGGCGGAGCGGGACCCGACAAGCTGATCGGCGGCCAGGGCAACGACCGCCTGGTCGGCTGGCGCGGCGACGACCTGCTCTACGGCGGTCCCGGAAACGACGTGCTGATTGGCGGGCCCGGAAACGACGTCCTCGGCGGCAGCTCCGGCATGGACACGCTGTTCGGCGGCAGCGGGGCGAACCACGTACGCCAGTACCAATGACTCACCTGCGAGCCTAAGAACCTAAGAACCTAAGCGGGGGTCTCCGCCCTGTCGCGACGGCCGATCAGCCGGCCGCCGACGAAGAACAGGGCAATAAGGAAGCCGACCAGGGACAGTGCCGCGTCGAGCCGGAACGCCGCCTGGATACCGTCGACGAACGTTTCCTGGGCGGAGAAGATCGTCGTCGTCAGGCCGAGGCCGATCGCACCGCCGGCGATCTGGCACATGTAGAGGATCCCGCCGGCAAGGCTGCTCTGCGATTCGTCGACCGAGGTGACCCCCGCCGTCGTCGCGGTCGGGTAGAAGCTCCCGATCCCGATTCCGAGCACGAACATTCCAGGGACCAGAGCCGCGTAGCCGGAGCTTTCGGTGACCTGCGAGAAGAGGAAGGGGGCGATCGTGATGCAGGCCGCGCCCACAGCGGCCAACGGCTTCGCCCCGACCCGGTTGTAGAGCGGCCCGGCGATGAAGGAGACGAGCGCAAAGGTGGCGAGGAAGGGCAGCACGCCGACGCCGGCTTCGAGCGGCGAGTAGTCGAGGTGCTTCTGCATGAACTGCGGCAGGTAGAGCAGCGCCGCGAAGAAGGTCGCAGACATCAGCGTGATCGCCACGCAGGAGGCGCGGAAGCTCTCGTTGCTCATCACCGCCCGCGGAATCAGGGCGTTCATCCCGCCCCTGCGCTCGATGCGGACGAAGGCGACGATCAGGATCGCTGCCAGCGCCAGCATCGCGACCACTCTCGGGTCTCCCCAGCCCCAGTCGTCGACCTGGTCGAGCGCGACCAGGAGCGAGACAAGGCCGATCGAGATCGTCGAAATCCCGGGATAGTCGATGCGCTGTTCCGCCGCTTCGGGCTCCTTCACTTTGACCAGGTAGTAGGTGACGAGCACGGCAAAGGCGGCGATCGGAACGTTGAGGAAGAAGATCCAGCGCCAGCTCAGCGCGTCGGTGAGGACGCCGCCGATCAGCGGCCCGATCGCGTTGCCGAGGCCGGCCGCGCCGAGAATGATGCCGCCGGCGAGCCCGGCCTTATCGGCAGGCAGCAGCTCGAAGGTCATGCCGAGGATCGCCGGCCACATCAGCGCGCCGCCGATTCCCATCACGACGCGGGTGACGATCAGCCAGGTCTCCGTCTGGGCGGCGCCGCCCAGGGCCGACATCGAGGCGAAGATCGCCGTGCCGAGGAAGAAGGCACGGCGGCGGCCGAACATGTCGGCAAGGCGCCCACCGGTGACGATCATCACGCCGAAGGTGAGCGCGTAGGCGTTGACCACCCACTGGATCGTGTTGACGTTGGTGTGGAAGTCCTTCTCCATCGTCGGGATGGCGACGTTGATCGCGGAGAAGTCGTTGGCGATGACGAGCACGCTCATGCTCATCGCCAGCAGCGCCAGAATGGTGGTGCGGTCCAGCCTTGCGATCCGGGCAGCCTACGCTAAGCTTGAGCGGCGAATGACGCACCGCTTCGACAGCCTCGCGCTACTCCTTCTCCTCCCCCTTCGGGGGGAATAGCGCTGGGCGGCGCGATAGCCGCGAGAGACAGAGGTCATTCGAGAGCACTGGAGAAGGAGGAAGGCCGTGAGCACCACCCCTAGCACCGCATCCGACGCAAACCGCGTCCACATCTTCGACACCACCCTGCGCGACGGCGAGCAGTCGCCCGGCATCTCCCTCAACACCGCGGAGAAGGTCGAGATCGCCCAGCAGCTGGCGCGGCTCGGCGTCGACGTGATCGAGGCCGGCTTCCCGATCACCTCACCGGGCGATTTCGAGGCGGTCGAGGCGATCTCGCGGCAGGTGGAGGGGCCGGTGATCTGTGGCCTCGCCCGCACCCACAAGGCCGACATCGACGCCGCCTGGGGAGCGATCCGCGACGCCGACCGGCCGCGCATCCACACCTTCATCTCGACCTCCGACATCCACATCGAGCACCAGCTGCAGACCGACCGCGAGGACGTCAAGGGGCAGGCCCGCGCCGCCGTCACCCTGGCCAAGTCCTACTGCGACGACGTCGAGTTCTCGCCGATGGACGCGACCCGCGCCGACATCGAGTTCACCGCCGAGGTCTGCGCGATCGCGGTTGAGGAGGGGGCGACCGTGGTCAACGTCCCCGACACCGTCGGCTACACGACCCCGGAGGAGTACGCGGACTACTTCCGCCGCCTCTACGAGTTGGTGCCGGGTCTGCGCGAGGTCGAGATCTCGGTCCACTGTCACGACGACCTCGGCCTGGCCGTCGCCAACTCCTACGCCGGCGTTCTGGCCGGCGCCCGCCAGGTCGAGTGTGCGGTCAACGGGATCGGCGAGCGCGCCGGCAACTGCTCGCTGGAGGAGATCGTGATGCTGATCAAGACCAGGGAGGACGTGCACGGGCTCTCGACCGGCCTCAACAGCCGTGAGCTGGCCCGCACCAGCCGCATGGTCTCCCGCCTGACCGGCTACGCGATCCAGCCCAACAAGGCGATCGTCGGCCGCAACGCCTTCGCCCACGAGTCCGGCATCCACCAGGACGGCGTGCTCAAGGAGCGCACCACCTACGAGATCATGGACGCGACCGAAGTCGGCCTGGAGTCGAACTCGCTGGTGCTGGGCAAGCACTCCGGCCGCCACGCGCTGCGCGACGCGTTGGAGCAGCTCGGCTTCAAGATCGAGGGCAACGCGCTGAACGCCGCCTTCAAGCGCTTCAAGGAGATCGCCGACCGCAAGAAGCAGGTGACCGCGCTCGACCTGGAGGCGATCGTCTCCGATGAGATGCGCGAGCGAGCCGACGCCCATGAGCTGGCCTGGTTCGAGGTCGAGGCGGGCTCGCGACGCGAGCC
>DAIRWC010000072.1:0-1887 GCA_036802505.1 Solirubrobacterales bacterium | reverse complement strand
CGCGTGAGACACTCGGTCGCCACTTCGAGGTGCGCTCGCTCGAAGGCTTCGGTTGTGCCGGATTGCCCCTCGCGACGCGAGCCGCTGGCCCGCGTCGCCGTAACCCTGCCTTCCGGCGAGGAGGTCGTGGGAGAATCGGGCGGCGACGGCCCGGTCGACGCAATCTTCCTCGCGATCCAGAAAGCCACTGGCACCGAGTGCGAGCTGCGCCAGTACACGGTCGAGGCGGTGACCGGGGGGGAGGACGCGCTCGGGCAGGTGACGGTGATGCTGCGCGCCGCCGGGCGCCTGGCGACCGGCCAGGGGGTGGCCACGGACATCCTTGAGGCCTCGGCCAGGGCCTACGTGCGAGCGCTTTCGAACGCCCTCGAGGGCGCCGCGATCCGCGAGGCCGAGGCGGCCACCGCCGAGGCCGCGGTGGACCGCACCCCGGGCCCGTAACGCAGGCGCGCGTAAGCCGGCACACAAGAATCGCCTTCAGCGCACCACCCGCGCGGGCGCACCCGCCACCCTCGGCCAATGTCTGCCGAGACCGCAAAAACCATCCTTGAGGGAGGGTTTTTGCGGTCTCGCGATGACGATCGGTCTCTTGCGACGCTGGCTGCGCGACAGCATGGGGTGGTTGGGCGTTTGCAGCTGGTGGACGCCGGGTGGAGTGCAGGGGCAATCGAGAAGCGGATCCGAAGTGGGCGCCTCCATCGCCTGCATGCGGGCGTGTACGCGGTCGGTCACCGAAGAACCTCGAGGGAGGGTCGGTGGATGGCGGCGGTGCTTGCGTCGGGCCCCGGCGCGGTCTTGAGCCACTGGTCCGCGGCCGCGCTTTGGATGATCCGCCCCAACTCGCGCTCGATCATCGACGTCACCACCCCGCGGAAGAGTCGCTCGTGGGACGGCATCCGTCGCCACCACAAAGCCCTGCCCACTGACGAGGTCACGGTTGAGGGAGGGATTCCGGTGACCACGGTCCCGCGAACGATTTTCGACCTCGCCGCCACCGAGTCAGCCGATGTCGTCGCCAACCTCCTGCGCGAGAGCGAATACCGCCAACTCCACGACCGGCTCTCGCTATGGGATCTGGTCGAGCGCTATCCGGGCAGACGAGGGGTGCGCAAGGTCCGGGCCGCACTGGAGCGACTGCGGGAAGAACCTGGCCGCAGGCGCAGCCGCCTCGAGGAACGCTTCGGTCCCTTCCTCCGTCGTCACCGGCTGCCCCAACCTCGCTTCAACGAGTGGATTCTCTCAGGAGGCAAGCGCTACCAGGTTGACTGCCACTGGTCGGGAACGGGCGAGATCGTCGAGCTCGACGGCTGGGAGGGACACGGCACGCGCGCCGCCTTCCGCGAAGACCGAGCGCGCGACAGAGCGCTGAGGGTCGCCGGCTACTCGGTAACCCGGCTCACCTGGAATCAACTCGACGACGAACCCGAGGTGATCGCCGCCGACCTACGCGCCCTTATATACAAACGTCTGTGATAACGTACGCACTATGGCAACCGCCGTGACGACCACTGCATCCGATCCTCCCTCCAAAGAGCGAGGCGCCGTCGGCGTACGCATCCATGCGCTGCGCGAGGCGATGGGGTTCTCGCTCCGCGATCTGGCTGAGCGCAGCGGGGTCAGTGCGCCGATGCTGTCGCAGGTCGAGCGGGGGGAGACGAGCCCTACCCTCGCGGTCGCCGAGAAGATCGCCGCCGGGCTGGAGCTGACTCTCTCGCAACTGCTGCGCCTCGACGAGGGCGAGCACGTCGCGGTCAGCCGCGCCGGCGAGCGTCGTCGCTACGAGCGCGGCGGGCACCGCTTCGAGGAGCTGACGCCGCCGCTGCCGGGCCAGCGCGCCGACGTCTCCCTGCACACCTTGAAAGCCGGCGCGACGACCGGCGGGCCCGG
>DAIRWC010000071.1:244-8217 GCA_036802505.1 Solirubrobacterales bacterium | reverse complement strand
AGCGTGCCCTGCACGACTTCATCGAACGGGGAGAGCTCGACCGCCACATCCGCCGCACCCGCCTGCGCTACCAGCGGCGCCGCGCGGCGATGGTCGAGGCGCTTTCCCGGCACCTGCCGCAAGCCAGGGTCTCCGCGGCCGCGGCGGGCCTCTACGAGCTGGTCGAGTTGCCGGGAGATACCGACGAGGCAGCGCTCGTCGCCGCTGCGGCCGCGCGCGGGGTCGGCCTGGAGGGGCTGGCCCTGCATCGTTTCAACGCCGCGGGTCCACCCGGCTTGGTGCTCGGTTTCGCCTGCCTCTCAGAGCCTGCGCTGGAGCACGGAATTCGGCTGCTGGCCGGCGTGCTGAAGCAGCTCTGACGGAGGACGGCCTCCGCCTCGGCATCATTAGGATGTCGTGACATGAGGCCGGAGCACCCGCGCACCGCGATAGTCGCCTGCATGGACGCCCGCCTCGATACCGCCGGGTTCCTCGACTCGTGGGCCGAGCCGGTGCACGTCGTTCGCAACGCCGGTGGACGGGTGACCGCCGACACCCTGCGCTCGCTGGCGGTGTCCTGCACGATGGGTGCCGAGCGCATCGCCATCGTCCACCACACCGACTGCGCGATGGCCAGGCACACCGATGAGCAGCTCCGAGCCCTACTGCCCGCCGGTGCCGGAGCGGAGGTCGATTTCCTCACGATCGCCGATCCTTTGGAGGCGCTGCGCGAGGACGTCGAAGCGATCCGCAGCTCGCCGCTGCTCCCCGCCGCGATCGAGGCGAGCGCGTTCATCTACGACCTCGACGCACGGGAGGCCCGCGAGATACGGGTCTGACAATGTCCGCTACGCACGCATCGGGACCCGCACCGCCAGCTGAAATAGTGATGTATCCTCATACATCATGAATCGCACCCAGATCTACCTCGACGATGGCCAGACTGCTCGTCTGGATGAACGAGCTGCCGCCGAGGGCACCTCGCGCTCGATGGTGATCCGCCGCGCCGTCGATGTGTACCTCTCCCAGGAAGAGCGGGACGCCGCGGCATGGCAAGGCCAGTGGCGGAAGGCAATCGAGGGAACCGCCGGCATCGCGCCCTACCTAGAGGAGGGGGCCGACTACGTCGAGGATGTGCGCCGCGAGGACGCAAGGCGCCTCTCGCAACTTGAGCATTGAACGTCGTTCTCGACACCAGCGTTCTGGTCGACCACCTCCGCGCGTCCGCTGCGGCCACCGAGTACCTCACTGGCCTCGATGGTCGCCCCTCCTGCTCAGAGATCAGTCGGATCGAGGTGATCCAGGGGCTGCGATCCTCGGAGTGCCGAGCGGCCAACAGGCTTTTTGCGCTGATCGCCTGGGTCCCAGTGAGCGAAGCTGTGGCACGCCGCGCCGGGGAACTGGGACGCCGGTGGCGCCGCAGCCATCCGGGCATCGGTGTCGCCGACCTCGCGATCGCCGCCACCGCCGAAGGGATCGACGCAAGCCTCGCAACGCGCAACCTCAAACACTTCCCGATGTTCGAGGGCCTTCGCCCGCCTTACTGACGCTGGTCTAAAGAGACCGGAAGACCAGTCAATATCGGCCTAGCCGGACGGTGTTCAAGCCTCTTCTCAATTGCGACTCCTTGCTCGGTGAAGACATACGGGGCATACCGACGCCCGCCCCGGCCATCTTTTGAGGTTGCAATTTGTGACCTCAAAGCCTCTGCCTCGGATTTGGTCAGCTGGAACATGAAGTCCTCCGGGAAGCGCTGCAGGTTTCGTTTGACCTGCTGGATCAGGCGCTTCGTCTCGACGCCGTAGAGGTCCGCCAAATCTTCGCCGAGCATCACCTGCCGCTGGCGGACGACGAAGATCCGCTTCTCGATCGCGGGAGTCGCGATCAGCTCCAGCGGCGCCTTCGTCTCTACCGAATCGGCCATCTGAGAAACATCTCAGATGGACCGGATGTTGTTGTCTACATCGGGGGCGATCCACGTAGCGCTTGAAATCGTCGCGACCCTCGTGGGTGGACCCGAGCGATCCCCGGAAGAGACTGGTCGATGCTCAGAGGCTGAGGACCAAGGCAAGGGCATCATCTACCGCTCGGAGCTCACCGGCGTCCAGACGCCCTGCGGACCGCCCAAGTCGCTGTGGATCTACCACCGTGGTCTGCTCGACGAGGACTCGCGTCTCGGTCCCGTCGAGCGAAATCGCCGGCCGAAAGGTCGCCGGGCGCGCGCTGGCGGAGGTTGGCGAGACGAGAGTGGTGCTCAATGCCATGAACTCGTCGGCTTGAACCACGACGGCATAGCGAGCGCCCTGCTGCTCTCGCCCCTTCGCGCCTCGCGGGGACGGCAGCCGGAAGACCTCGCCTCGAACCATCTCAGTCGAGAGGGCCTGGCGCCAGTTCGGCCATCTGCTCGCGAACGATTCGCATCTCGGCCCGGTCCGCTTCGTCGGCTGCCAACCGTTTGACCTCCTCGGCGATGGATGAGCGTGCCCGGCGCCGGGCAGCAGATTCCCGTAGGGCGGTGCGAACAGCCTCGGAGTCGCTCATAGCGCCACCTCGGACGATCTGGAGAGCGGCGGCTGAGCTGTCATCCAAGCGAACGTGAAGCGACCGACTCACACCTGCCAGCGTAGCACAAAACGTGCTACAAAAATCGGGGCGCCCGGATTTGAACCGGGGACCTCACCGACCCGAACGGTGCGCGCTACCAGGCTGCGCCACGCCCCGATGGCGGCGATTATCTCAGAGCTGTCCCTTCGAGGCCACTCGCCATGCTTCAGGCGGCGTGGCGAACCTGGGAGGCCGTCCTACGGCCGCTGGCGTTGCCACGACCGATGGGGATGGGGTCGGTCTGGGGGACGGCGTGCGGGTAGTCCTGCAGGCGGACCTGCGAAGCGAGCATCGTGCGTCGGTCGCCGGCCTCCCCGATCGGGACCGGCCAGAGGCCGTCGTTGTGGCAGGCGCCGGATTGCTCACGCAAATGAACCGGCGGGTTGGCCAGGGACGCGAAGGCGCCGTCGGGACTGTGCATGACGACCTCGGTCGAGTGAAACGATCGCAGTAGGGGCTGCCGGGACGCGCTGCCATTCCATTCGAGTCGGTTGGCGACGCTGACCTGAACGCGGCGCAATCCGGGGGCGATCTCGTCGGCCCAGGCTTCGATCGTCGCGTGCAGAGGTTCCCATTCCCAAGCCAGTGCTCCCACCGGCACGCCGTCCTCGACCAGCTCCGCTCGTCTTTTGCCGGCCGGCTCGATGCGCGCTGTGCGGCCCGGGAGCGAAGGGATCCGGACCTCGTGCTCGACGGACTCCTCGCGGCTGGCGTAGCGCGTCCCGGCAACGACCAGGAAGTCAACGGGCTCGCCCCTCGCGTCGAGAACCTGTCGCTCGACCGTCTGTCGCACCCGCGCCGTCACCTCGACAGTGGGATCGACTCCCTCGATCAAGCACTCTGCGCGCAGCTGCGAGCTTCCCTCCGGGCAGCCGCGGGGAGGGACACCACGTGCGACGCGCTTCCGATCCTCCATCGGTAGATCCATACCCATCCCATTCGTGGGCAAACCCAATCCATTCGACAGTATGAGATGGGCTCCGGATGGCGAGGGTCGTACGACGATTGATCTCGCAACGAGCGGGTAATTGCCTTCGTATCCCGCAAATCTGAACGGAGGACCGATGGAGGCATCAGCCCCGACCCCGAGCAAGGGCATCTTCGACAGCGCCAATCTGGAGGCCAGAGAGCACGTCGTCGAGCTGCTCCACAAGGCCTACTGGATGGAGATCGAGACCGTGATGAGCTACCTCGCCGCTTCCGTCAATCTCGACGGGGTGCGCGCGCAGGAGATCAAGGAGTCGCTCGCGGAGGACGTCGAAGAGGAGCTCGGCCACGCCAAGCAGTTCGCCGCGCGGATCA
This sequence comes from Solirubrobacterales bacterium, assembly GCA_036802505.1. Lineage (GTDB taxonomy): Bacteria > Actinomycetota > Thermoleophilia > Solirubrobacterales > 70-9 > VRUE01. The sequence continues at coordinate 4,332 of DAIRWC010000071.1, read as the reverse complement.
AGGAGCTCTACGGGGTGGTGCCCGGCTCCGAGGATTTCGCCGCCGAACAGAGCTTCCTCCAGCCGTCCGCGGAGCAGACCGACATCGTCCACGTCATCCGCGGCGTGATCAAGGCGGAGACGGGCGCGATCGAGCACTACACCCGGATCATCGAGGAGACCGAGGGAGTCGACCCGGTCACCCAGGACATGACGATCGCGATTCTCCGCGACGAGCAGGGCCATCGGCGCCTTTTCGAGGGCTTCCTGCGCGAGTACGAGTTCGAGGGCATCGCCTAGGCGGCGCCGAAAGCGGGTACGCACGGCCCATGGACGCCAAGGGGCCGCTGCGAGCCTTCGATCGCTACCAGCAGCGCCACGGGCCGCTGGCGCTGCCGGTTGCCGTGGTCAAGAAGTTCGGCGACGACGACGGTGGCGACCTCGCGGCGCTGATCGCCTACAGGGCCTTCTTCTCGCTCTTCCCCCTTCTTCTGCTGCTGACCACGGTGCTCGGCTATGTGCTGGCGGGCAACCCCGATCTGCGCCAGGAAGCGGTCGACTCGACGCTTGCGCAGTTCCCGGTGATCGGCGAACAGATCAAATTGAGCTCGCTGGAAGGCAACGGCATCGCTCTGGCGGTGGGCATCGTCGGTTCGCTCTGGGCCGGCTTCGGCGTCGTGCTGGCCACCGAAGGGGCGCTCGACCGTGTCTGGGCCGTGCCCCGCCGCGATCGCTCCGGCTTTCTCGCCTCGCGGCTGCGGGCGCTGATCCTCCTCCTCGTGCTCGGCGCCCTGACGATCGCCTCGACCGTCGCCTCGGGATTGGTCGGCGGCGGCGCCGGTCTGCTTGGCCCGCTCGCCGGCATTGCTGTCGCGATCGGCATCAACGCGGTCGTCTTCGCTGCTGTCTTCACGCTCTTGGGGGAGCGGTCGACGTCCCTACGTGTCTTGCTGCCCGGAATCGCGCTCGCCGCGGTCTGCTGGTCTGCCCTGCAGCTGGTCGGCGGCTATTTCGTCTCCCACCAGATCCGCAACGCGACGCCGGCCTACGGCACCTTCGCCCTTGTCCTCGGGCTGCTCGTCTGGATCCAGCTCGGCGCGATGCTGACCGTTTTCAGCGCCGAGCTCAACATCGTCCGGGCCCGCGGTCTCTGGCCCCGCAGCCTGCTCAGCGCCGACCGATAGACAATTCGGCGGGTGGCGGTTACTGTCTTTTTAGTAGTGCATCAATGGATCGGAGGTGAGGGATCGACTGGCTCGCGATAACCGTGGGGGCCATTGCCGCATTGCTGATCGCGCTCGTCTTGGCGATCACGGTCCAGCGTGAGCGCGAAGCGAGGCGGCGCTTCCGGATCCTCGGCGAAATAGCGACGATCTCCGAGGCCGGCGATTCACTGGAGCAGACCTTCGACGCGATCTGCGCCATCCTGGTGCCGGGGCTGGCCGATTTCTGCATGATCGACGTGCTCGACGAGGATCGCGTCCCAAGCCGCGCCGCCGTCCGCGTCGGACCGGGGGGTGGACCGGAGTTCGAGCAGGGACTCGCCGAGCGCCTTCCCTCGACGCCGCAGCCGATGGTCGATGGCCAGAGCCGCTCGGCGTTGGAGCCCCGCTTCTACGAGCGCATCTCCGAGCGGGATCTGCGCGAGCTGGCACACGACGACGCCGAAGACCTTGAGTTCCTGCGCAGCCTGGGAATGCGCTCGGCGATCACCGTCGCCCTGCAGGCACGCGGCGAAGTGACCGGGACGCTGACGATCGGCGTCGCCTGGTCGGGGCGGCGCTACCGGCGCGAGGATGCCCGCTTTGCCTGGATCCTGTCCAGCCGCGTGGCGCTCGCGCTCGACAACTCCGGTCTCTTCGCTGACCTCGAGCGCGCCGAGCGGGCGCGGGCCGAGATCGCCGAGACCCTGCAGCGCGGCCTGTTGCCCTCGCCGTTGCCCCACATCCCCGGCTGGTCGATTGCCGCGATGTACCGGCCGGCGGGGGCCGAGAACGAGGTCGGCGGCGACTTCTACGACGTCTTCCGCGTGCCGGGGGGCTGGATGCTGGTGATCGGCGACGTGACCGGCCGCGGCGCTCACGCAGCTTCGGTAACCGCGGTCGCCCGCTACACCCTGCGTACCGCCGCCGTCCTCACCGACGATCCCCTGGTCGCTCTGCAGACCCTCAATCGTGCCCTGCTGGCGCGGGGCGACTCCGCCCTCTGCAGTCTCGCCGCGCTGACGCTGAGCGAGGATCGCTTCGAACCCGTGCGCCTGGCGGTCGCGGGCCATCCCCCGCCGCTGCTGGTCGACGCCGAGAGCGTCACCGAGGTCGCGAGCGCCGACCCGGTGCTCGGCGCCTTCCACGACGCCGAGTGGGGGATCGCCCGCTGCGAGGTCGAGCCCGGCCAGCAGCTGGTCGTCGTCACCGACGGGATCACCGAGGCGCAGGGGGCGGAGGGGCGCTTCGGCGAGGCGCGACTGCGGGCCGAACTCGGTGGCACCTCCAACCCGGCGATGGCGCTGCAGCGACTCGAGGCCTCGCTGCACGCCTTCACCGACGGCGGGCTCGACGACGACGTGGCGATGCTCGCCATCGCGCGCAGCTCAGACGGAGACCTTGTCGCCCCCGAAGCGCAAACGTGGCGCCGGCCTGCGAGCGCGGCACTGAGCGTGGAGGACGGCGATGCCTGACCCGCGGATGGCCCTGGTCGAGCGGCTCTATGCCGCCTTCAACCGCCGCGACAGCGAGGAGATCGTCGCCGTCTGCGACGCGGGCCTGGAGTTCTTCCCCGTCGTCACTGCCGAAGCGATCGGTCGCGATGCCCCCTACGTCGGACCGGACGGCCTGCGCGCTTACCTGGCCGACGTGGCCGAGGTCTGGGAAGAGCTCCGGATCACTCCCAGCGAACTGCAGCGCCGTGGCGACACGCTGCTGGTCCGGGGTCGCGTCTACGCGCGCAGCCGGGAACAGGGAATCCGCGACCTGCCGGTTGCTTGGATCTGGCAGGTGAGCGGGGACCGTTTCGTGCGCGGCGAAGTCTTTCCGGATCCCGAGCAGGCGGCGATCCGCTTTGCCGCCACCCTCGGGTCGCAGCGGGCCCGAGCTGACGCCTAGGTTCAGGTCGCCGGACTCAGCTGCGTAGCTCGGCGAGCGCTGCGTCCCGCCCCTCGTGCATCGAGATCGACGATTCGACCCCGGTGATTTTCAGCAGCCGGCGGACCTGATGATTGTAGGAGCAGAGGACGAGGCGCCTCTTGCCCTCGCTGCCCTCGAGGCGCTGCCAAGTGCGCACGATCAAGGCAATTCCGGTCGAGTCGATGAATTCGCACTCGCAGAGGTCGAGGACGATCGAGGCATCCGACCCGGACAAAGCTGCATCGAGCTTCTGTTCGAGCTCCGGCGCCGTGTTCATGTCCAGCTCGCCGCGGACGGTGAACGTACGAATTCCGTCCTCGAGCTCCTCGCTCACCACCTCGAAGGGAACTGGGCTCACCGGCCGATCCTACCGCAGGGGAAGCTCTGGACAGGCGCCTGGCGGGCGCACGTCGCCCCGGTGGTTTGTGCCCGGCAGGCGCAGGGTAGCCAGGAATCTCAGGAGTCCTACGACTATGCTCGTTTCCGCGAGAGCCAGGCTCTCGGCGGCACGGATGGGGTCCAGCTCAGACACTCAGGCGATCCAAGACAGGCCCAAGGGACTGCAGATGGTGCTACCCGCAAAATCCGAGAACGTTGTCATCATCCGCCACGCCCTCGCGGGCTTGGCGGAGGAGATCGGGATGGACGAACCCGGCCTGGCGGATCTGAAGACCGTCGTCACCGAGGCCTGCATGAACGTCGTCGTCCACGCTTACCAAGGGCAGCCGGGACCGCTGTGCGTCGAGGCCGAGCCGGACGAGAACGGACTGACCGTCGTCGTCCGCGACGAGGGCGGCGGGATCAAGCCGCAGGCCGACGCCGAGCGCGACAGCCTGCGCCTCGGCCTCTCCCTGATCGCGGCCCTCTCGAGCAGTTTCTCGATCTCGGGCGGGCTCGAGGAAGGGACCGTGGTGCGGATGCGCGTTCCGCTGCGCGGGGGCGGCACCAACGGCAGCGGCGATCCGGTCGAGATGAAGCCCTTCCCCGC
>DAIRWC010000071.1:0-234 GCA_036802505.1 Solirubrobacterales bacterium | reverse complement strand
ATCGCTCCGAGGTGCTCGCGCCGGTGCTGGCCCGCGTGGTCGGCGCGTTGGCGGCGCGCCGGGACCTCTCCGTCGATCGCGTTTCCGACGTGGTTCTGATGACCGACGCGATCGCGGGGGCCGCGCCCGAGCGGTTCAGCGACGGCCGCGTGAGGCTCGGCCTCGACGAGCGCGAGGGGGGGATCGACCTGCGCCTCGGCCCGATGGAATCGGGCGCCGCGAGCCGTATCCGCG
>DAIRWC010000070.1:6789-8237 GCA_036802505.1 Solirubrobacterales bacterium | reverse complement strand
AGACCTACCACGCGATTCCCACCAAGAGCCTCTATGCACTGCCCTTCGGCGGCGAAGTCGAATCGCAGGAACAGATCCCCGTCCTCGACTCGACCCCCGAGCAGGGTCCGATCGAGGGCTCGCTGGTCCTCTTCGAACTGCCCGCTTCGGCCTCCGAGAACCGCCCGCTGACGCTGTCCATCCCGGGCCCCGAAGGCCCAGCCGCGGTTAAGCTCGACCTCTAAAGACCGGCAGAGAGGACTTCGCCGGCAATCGGGGCGGCTACTTCGCCACCGGCCGCTTCGGCTTCGATCAGCAGCACCCCGACCGCCAGCTGCGCCTTTTCGGCCGGCGCGAAGGCCGCGAACCAGGCGTCCTTGATCTGCTCGGGTTCTTCTTCGCCCTCGGTGCCGGGTTTCGGGCCCAGCTCGGCGGTGCCGGTCTTGCCCGCCACCTGCGCCTCGGGGATGGCGGCGGCGTAGCCGGTCCCTTCGGTGACCACTCCGACCATCAGTTCGGTCAACTCGTCGGCGATCTTTTTCGACATCACCCGCACTGAGCCGGGATCGGGCCGCAGCTTGCGGTTGGCGACGACCGAGGTCGGCTCACGGACGCCGCCGTTGCCGATCGTCTGGGCGACGCTCGCCATCTCCAGCGGGGTCGCCAGGACCTCCCCCTGGCCGATCGCGGTCACCCCGAGGTCGACTTCTTCGCCGATCTCGGTCGGAATCGTCGATTCCGGCGGTTCCACCTCGGCGACGATCCTCGGTGCGTAGAGGGCCGGCGGGGAGTTGAAGCCGAACCGTTCAGCGACCGCAACGAATTCGTCGTTGCCGATCTTCGGGCCCAGCGGGGCGAAGTCCGCGTTGCAGGACTCGGCGAACGCTTCGCGGAAGGTGCCGCCGCAGAGCTCGCCGTTGGCGTTGCTGATGAAGCGGCCGCCGACGTTCGCGCCGTCGACGATTTCGAATTCGTCGTCGAGCGAGACGACACCCTTCTCCAGCGCGGCGGTCGTAGTGATCGTCTTGAAGGTCGAACCCGGCGGCTGCGGCGCCGAGAAGGCCTGGCCGGCGAGGGCGCGGACGTCGCCACTACGGGCGTCGAGCACGGCAACGCCACCGGCGCGGCCGGCCAAACCCGAGACCGCCGCAACCTGCAGGTCGGGGTCGATCGTCGTCTTGACCGGCGCCCCCGGCTGCGGCTTGGCCTGGGAGAGGATCCGGGCCGAGCCGCCTTCTTCGGCGACGGCGAGCAGCGAGCCGCCGGGCTTGCCGGCAAGGCGTGCGTTGAAGGCCTGCTCGAGGCCGCTGATGCCGACTGGGGTGCCGGCGGGGAAGCCCTGGCGGCCAAGCACCGCGACGTCTTCTTCCGCGGCCATGCCGATTTCTCCGGTGACGTCGATCGCGGCGCTTCCCAGCGGGTGTTCGCGGGCTTCGGCAGAGCCTTCGGCGAGCACCGTCCCGTCGCGG
>DAIRWC010000070.1:0-6779 GCA_036802505.1 Solirubrobacterales bacterium | reverse complement strand
GCCATGGGCCTCGTCGTGGGTGAGCCGATCGCCCAGCTCATCGCCTGCTACCTCCGGCGTGATCCCCGGGTCCAGCTTGACGACCACGTGCCCACCGGCGCCGCGTCCGACACGCTCGATCGCCACGCCCAGCTCTGGGTCGCGCCGGCGAGGATCGGCGCCCGCGGTGCCAGGTCGATCCGGTTTTCCAGCCGCTCGCCGGGTTCGAGGCCGGGGAAGACGAGGCTGCGGTCCCAGGCGATGCCGCCTTCGGCGTAGGGAAGGTCGAGATCGGCGCTGACCGTGCCGAAGGCCACCGTTCCAGCTTCGATCGGCACCGGGACGTCGTCGACGCCGTTCTCGCTGCTGGGATCGCCGGGCGAGTGGACTTCGAGCGTGCGCAGGGTCGCGACCTCGGCGGCATCGCGGTACGCCTGGGCGAATTCGTCTTTGCCGATCGCGCCGCGCGAAGCTTCGTTCAGTTCCCGGTACATCGTGGCGAAGTCCTTGCGCGCCCAGGCCTGGCTGAAGCGTTCGGCGGCTTCTTTTTCCGGCGAGCCCGGGGACCCCGCGGAGGCGCCGAGGGCGAACGCGATCGTCGCGATGACGATGAGCGGGAGCGCGCGGGTTATGAGACGGCGGCGCCGCTCCACCTCGGTGGGCAAGTTGTTCACTGAGCGGAAATTTAGTGTGGGGAGGGGTCGCTTACCGCTAACTCGTGCAGGGACCCGTGTCCACGGCCGCCGTCTTCTCGTTGCGAATTGCTTGTTGGACGATGTCGTTCGGGACGGCGAAGCCGCCTGGCGGGCCGGTCGTGGTTGCGGCGAAGACGGTGGCCATGACTCTTCCCCTTGAATCCACCAGGGGTCCGCCGGAGTTGCCGCTGCGCACGCTGCCACGCAGGAACGCGATCGGGCGCTGGATCGGCCCATCTCCGTAGGAGTCCTCGCTGATCACGTCGCTGGTGTCGCCGATCCGCGCCGCCGCGACGGCGTAGGGACCGTTCTCGGGGTAGCCGAGGACCGCTCCCGCGGTGCCGCGCCGTGACTCCGGGGCGATCTCCAGTGCGGGGACCGAGGCGGCGTCGATCTGCAGCAGCGCCAGGTCGTTGCTCGGGTCGTAGTGAACCGGGGTGGCGTCGAGCGAGGCGCCGTCGATCGTGGTCACCGTGGTGTCGTCCTCGCCGGCGACGACGTGGGCGTTGGTGACGACGAGGCCCGGTTGGACGACCCAGCCGGACCCCTCGACGCCGAGGCCGCAGGCGGTGCCCAGCACACGCACCACCGAGCGGCTCGCCCGGTCCACGTCCGGGTCGGAGGCGATCGCCGGGTCCGGAGGGGAGACGGGGGTGGTCGGGCCGGCTATCGAGGGAGCGGGGTCGACGCGGTTGAGCGCGTTGAGGACCGGGCCGGACGGCGGCAGCAGGTCGTTGAGGCTGCGCAGGATCTCCGAGCGCTGCACGTCGCCCCGCAACTGGGCGGTGCCTGGGGCGTGCAGCGCCACCGCGCCGAAGACCCAGGTCAGCCCCAGCGCCACGGCGGCGATCAGCGCGGCGCCGCCGGCGCCGTCGGCCAGGTGCAGGGCCCGGCCGCGGATCACGCGCTCGCGCAGTCCCAGGGCGAGGCTCTCCAGCGTCACCGCGATCACCGCCCCGAACAGAAGTGCCCCCAGCGCGGCGAAGAGCGGCGCGTAGGGTGAGCTCGAGCCTTCGTTCAGCAGCAGCGGCCCGAGCCGGCTGCCGGCCAGGGCCCCGGTGCCGAACCCGAGCAGGGTGAGCACGCCGACGATCAACCCCTGCCGGTAGCCCCACATGGCGAAGGCGATCGTGAAGGCGACGATCGCCCAGTCGAGAACGGTCACAGACAAATACAAGCAGGCCAGGCCGCCGAGCCCGTCACTTACGTTCAGTAAGCTGAGCCAAGTGGAGGCCGTATCTGCCCAAGAGCAGTCCTCTGGCGTCTGTCCTCACTTCCACGCCGCGATCGAGTTGATCGGCAAGCGCTGGACCGGGGCGATCGTCTTCGCCCTGACCGAGGGGCCATTGCGCTTCGGCGAGCTCGCCAAGGCGGTGCCGGGACTCTCCGACCGCCTGCTCTCGCAGCGCCTGCGCGAGCTCGAGGGGGAGGGATTGGTTGAGCGCGAGGTCGAACCGGGCTCGCCGGTCCACGTCACCTACTCGCTGACCGAGGCCGGAGCGGAGTTACGCCCCGCGATCGCCGAGCTGAAGTCCTGGGCGCGCCGCTGGCGCTCTGAGTAGCCTCACCCAGGTGGAAGAGCTTCCCGGTCCGTTTCCCGTCGGGCGCTACGCCCGCAAGCTGCAGGAGGAGCTGCGTCGGCGCGCACGCGTGCGCCTGGTCGGCGAGGTGACCGGCGTCTCGCGCAGCAAGGTCCAGGCCTACTTCGAGCTGCGCGACGCCGAGGGAGCTGTGCCCTGCGCGATCTGGCTCGACGACCTGGAGAAGACGGGCCTGCCCGAAGCGGGCCTGCGCGATGGCGCCGAAGTCGTGATCGGCGGTGGTCCCGACTACTACCCCGGCGGCGGACAGGCCTCGCCGAGCTTTGCCTTCCGGGCAACGCACGTGCGCCTCGCGGGGGAGGGCGACCTGCTCGCGCGGCTGGACGCGCTGCGCAAACAGCTGCGTGCCGAGGGGCTGTTCGAGCTGCAAAAGCAGCTGGCGCGGCCGCGGCTGCCGAAGACGATCGGGGTGGTCACCGCGGAGAGTGGCGCGGCGAGGCGCGACCTGCTGGCAGGCCTGCAGCGGCGTGGCTGGGCGGGAACCGTGGTCTGGGCTTTTGCGCCGGTCCAGGACCGCCGCGCGGCCCCCGCGATCGGCGCGGCGATCCAGGAACTCGCGGCGACGCCGGCGGTCGAGGCGATCGTCGTCACCCGCGGCGGCGGCAGCCTCGCCGACCTCTGGGCGTTTTGCGACGAGACCCTCTGTCGCACCGTGGCGATGCTGCGGGTGCCGGTGATCAGCGCCGTCGGCCACGAGCGCGACTCGACCTTGATCGACGACGTCGCCGCGGTCGCCTGCTCGACCCCGACCCACGCCGCCGAGGCGGTCGTGCCGCTCGATTGCCTCGCCGCCCGCGATGCGCTTGCCCGCAGCGCCGCCGCGCTGCGGCGGGCGGGGGAGGGCGCCGTGGGCACCCGCAGCCGGCACTTGGTGGCGCTGGCCCGCGGCCCGGCCCGGGCATTGCGGCGCGAGCGGGTCGCGCTCAACCAGAAGACGCGGGAGATCCGCGCCTCCTCCGAGCGCGGCCTTGCCGAGCGCCGCGCCTTTCAGCGTCGCATCGCCGTCGTCGTCCTCTCCCGCGCCGCTCGTCGCGCCGCCGGGGTGGACGCGAACAGCAAGCGGGAGGCATTGCGGCGGGCGCAGGTGGCCTTCCGCGCCCACGAACCCGAGCGCACCCTGGAACGCGGTTATGCCCTCGCCGAGGACAGCGGCGGGGAGCCGGTGACGAGCGCCGCCGCCGCGCTCGCCGCCAAGCACGTCAGACTGCGCTTCGCCGACGGTGGCGTCGGCGCGGAGATCGATCGAGACGGGGGTGAGGGATGAGCGAGGCGCCGGAGTCTTACGAGGCCGCGGTAGAGAGGCTGGAGCAGATCATCGACCGTCTCGACTCCGGTCAGGCCGGCCTGCGCGAAACGCTCGACCTCTGCCGCGAGGGCCGCGAGCTCGTCACCTACTGCTCGACCGAGCTGGACGCTGTCGGCGAGGGCCTGAAGGAGCTCAAGCTGGACGACCTGGCGGCCAAGCTCGAGCAGACCTGATTCAGCTCTCCGCTCCTCGCGGTCCTGAGCAAAGGCGTCCCAGGGCCGGACAGCCGCGACAGAGGTCCCAGCTGCGCCGCTCGACTGCGGCGACCGGGAACTCGCCCGCGCCGATCCTGGCGATGACCCCCGCCAGCGCCTCTCGGCCGCGTTCCATGGCCTCGCGGTCGAGCAGCTCGATCGCCGCTTCCTCCGGGTGTTCGAGGAAGACGTAGGCGACCTCGACCTCGTCCACATCGCGCGCATCGGCGACCGCGAGCGCATAGATCGCCCGCTGGGTCGCGTACTTGGTGGCGCGCTCGGCCGGTGAGGAACCGCCCAGGCGGTCGGTCTTGTAGTCGATGACCAGGGGCGGGGCGCCGTCGCGCTCGACCAACAGGTCGATCGAGCCACGCAGCGTCGCATCGGCGACGCCGAGGAGCAGGGGCACCTCGGCCCGGGAGCTCGTGCCCGGTGCCTGCACGCGCTCGCGCAGCAGGCTGGAGTCGAGCCAGGCACGCACGGGCGCAAGCAGCTCCGCCTCCGTGTCCCCGTCTGGCTCGCGCCACTCGTTGGCGGCGCTCCACTCGAGCAGCGAGTGGACGGATGCACCTCGGGCCGCTGCCTCGTCTCGCCGCCCCGGCCCACCTTCGGCGTCTGCGGTCGAGGTTTGGTTCGGCAGGCGGTTCAAACCTCGACCGCGGTCGCCGAGGCCGAGCACGCGCTCCATGTAAAAGCGGTACGCGCATTCCTCATAGGAGGCAATCGCGGTGTAGGAGAGGGGGCGGTTGGGGACGGTCGGTGGGCGACGCGCTGGCAGTGGCGCCTCGCCCCCGCCGAGCGTTGCCGGCATCGCGGGCTCACGCTTCGTCACGGTCAGCCCGGCGGCCCGCTCGGGCGAGGGCAGGCTCACCCGTACGGCGATCCGCGACGGCTCGAGGCTCGCGTCGAGGCCCTCGCGAGGCTGCGGGGCGGCGATCTCGATCGCCGAGTCGCCCTCGCGGTCGACCTCGAAGCCGTCGACGATCCGCTCGATCACCGGCGTGCCGGGTTGCGTCCCCCGCCCCGGCCGCGGCATCGCGACCCCGCTGAGGATCAGCCGCTCGCGCGCCCGGGTCGCGGCGACGTGGAAGAGGCGCAGCTCCTCCTCCGCTTCGCGCTGCTGCCCCTCCGCGCAGAGCTCCTCGTGCGCGAAGAGGTTGATCGAGGCGGCGCCGAGGCGGCGCAGCTGCAGCCCCACCCTTGGCTCGGCCTGCTCGTGGCCGAGGGTCAGCGCCGCCGATCGCGATCCGGCGAGAAGGCGCCGCGAGAGGTTGGGGACGGCGACGACGCCGAACTCGAGCCCCTTGGCGCTGTGCACGGTCATGATCCGCACGCCGTCGTGCCCCTCGATCGCGCTTGCCGCTTCCGCCTCCGCGTCGGCTTCGGCGCGGGCGAAGAGGAAGTCGAGCAGGCCGCGCAGGTTGCGTCCCTCGCGGGCCTCGAACTCTTCGGCGAGCCGCATCAGCTTGCGCACGTTGGCGAAGCGCGCCTCACCCGAGGGGCGCATCAGGACCGCCAGGTCGTAGCCGGTCTCGGCGATCGCGGCGTCGATCAGGCCGGCGAGCGACAGCCGCCCGGCGCGCGCGCGCAGCTCGCCGATCGTCTCCACGAAGTCGCCCAGCAGAGTCAGCTCCGAGTCCGGGATCTCTGCCAGTCGCTCGGGACCGTCCAGCTCAGCCTCGCCAACTCCCGCCACCTGCTGTAGCGCCGGCCAGACGTGCCGCCGCCGGCCTGCCGCCGCGCGCAACAGCCAGAGGGTGTCCGGAGCGGCGCCGCAGGCTGGTGAGGCGAGGGCGCCGAAGAGGGCTTGGTCGTCGAGCGGGTTGGCGATCGTCGCCAGCAGGGCGCAGACGTCGGCGACCTGCTGCTGGGACCAGTAGCCGCGGCCGCCGATCGTGTAGGGGCGCAGGCCGGCTCGCTCCAGCGAGTCCTCGTAGGCATCGAGGTGGGTGAAGGCGCGCAGCAGGACGACCATCTCGCCGCGCTCGACCCCGCTTTCGGCCAGCTCGCTGAGCCGCATAGCGAGAAAGCGGGCCTCGGCCAGGTGGTTCGGCGGAGTGTCGGCGTCGGTCGCCGGCGCCAGGTCGATTCCCTCGCCGTCCCAGCCGTCGCGCGCGGTCAGCAGCAGCTCCACCGCCGGCCCATTGCCGGTCGGCTCGGGCAGCTGTGGCAGGGCGCCGACGCGGAGCGGATGGAAGGCGTCGCCAAGCAGCTTCTCGCCGATCGCGTTGACTGCGCCGATCACCTCGGGGCGCGAGCGGAAGTTGCCGCTCAGCTCGATGACCGCCGCGTCGTCGCTCTGCTCGACCGCGCGGCGGCGCTCACGGAAGACGTCGAGGTCGGCGTGGCGGAAGCCGTAGATCGATTGCAGCTCGTCGCCGACGACCATCAGCTCCGAGCGCGGTCCGCGCAGCGCCTCGATCAAGCGCAGCTGCAGCCGGTTCGTGTCCTGGAACTCGTCGACCAGCAGGTGGCTGAAGCGCGCCCGGTAGGCGTTGCCGATCTCCTCGCGTTCGAGCAGGCGCACGGCACGCAGCTGCAGGTCCTCGAAGTCGAGCCCTTCGCGGCGCTCCTTGGCCGCCTCGAAGCGTTGCGAGAAGAGGGTGAGCAGCTCGGCGATGTGCCGGTAGGCCTCGCCTCCCTCACCGGCCTCCGCGGTGCGGGCGACCGCCGCGTCGATCTCCTCCCGGTAGGCGCTCATCGATTTCGCCTTGCTGTCGGTCCGCAGCGCGGTCAGCTCGTCGAGCTCCGGGACGCCGTCGCCGAGCACCGCCAGGGCCCGTTCGACCAGCTCGCGCGTGGAGTTGGTCGGCTTCAGCTCCTCGAGCGTCTGCGCCGCGACCGTGGCGGCCCGGCGGACGGCGGCCTCGGGATCCGGAGTGGGGGGGTCCGGCAGGCGAGGGGTCGTGGTGCCGCGACTGCGCAGCTCGGCGTGGACGCCGCTGACGATCGCCCGCAGGCCGCCGATCTCGAAGGCGGCAACGGTCTGCTCGCGCGCCTCGTC
>DAIRWC010000069.1:1845-8250 GCA_036802505.1 Solirubrobacterales bacterium | reverse complement strand
GCGCTCGACCAGCGCCCGGCACGCGCTGCGCTTCGGCTTCGCCCTCGCCGCCGGTGTCGCCGCCTACCGGCTGCTCGGGATGCACGAGCACGGCTTCTGGGTTCCCCTCACGATCCTTTTCGTCCTGCGGCCCGAAGAGGGGGAGACCTTCCACCGCCTGATCCTCCGCGCAGTCGGCACGGCGATCGGGCTCGTCGTCGCCACCGCGCTCTCGTTCTGGCTCAACGACGACGGCATCGCCCTCGCAATCGCCCTGACCGTCGCCACTGCCTTCGCCTACGGCCTGCTCACCGTCCAGTATGCGCTGTTCACCGCGGCGATCACCACCTACGCCGTCTTGCTGGCCGACACCCTGGGCGAACCCGCATTGCACGCGGCGGGCCAGCGTGCGATCGCGACCGCGATCGGCATCGCGATCGCCGGCGCCGCCTTCCTGCTCTGGTCGAATCCGGCGGAACGGACGGAGCCGCTCGCGCCGCGGGACGCGGCCCGGTAGATTTCTTGGCCAGCCAGCCAAATTGCCGCGCGCTGCCGCGCGCCCGCGGCACGGAAACAGGAGCAGACTTTTGAGCAACCGCACGTTCGTGATCGGGGTCGGGATGACCAAGTTCGAGAAGCCCGGCACCAAGGAGGGCGACTACCCGGACTGGGCGAAGGAGGCGGGGGAGAAGGCGCTCGCCGACGCCGGCATTCCCTACACGGACGTCGAGCAGGCCTACGCCGGCTACTGCTACGGCGACTCGACCTATGGCCAGCGGGCGCTCTACCAGCTCGGCCTGACCGGGATCCCGGTCGTCAACGTCAACAACAACTGCTCGACCGGCTCCTCGGCATTGTTCCTGGCCCGCCAAGCGGTCAAGGGCGGCCTCGTCGAGTGCGCGATGGCGCTCGGCTTCGAGAAGATGGAGCCGGGCTCGCTCGGCGTCAAGTACACCGACCGGACCAACGCGCTCGACAAGCACGCGATGCGGATGTTCGAGATCCGCGATCCCGAGCAGTCGCCGCCGGCGCCGCAGATGTTCGGCAACGCCGGCCGCGACCACATGCAGAAGTACGGCTCCAACCCCGACCACTACGCCTGGATCGGCTGGAAGAACCACAAGCACTCGGTCAACAATCCCTACGCGCAGTTCCAGGACGAGTACACGCTCGAGGACATCAAGGCGGCGAAGATGATCCACGAGCCGCTGACCAAGCTGCAGTGCTCGCCGACCTCCGACGGCTCGGCCTGCGCGATCGTCGCCTCCGAGCGCTACGTCGAAGAGCACGACCTGGGCGGGCAGGCGATCGAGATCGCCGGCCAGTCGATGGTCACCGACCTCAGCTCGACCTTCGCCGAGGACACCGACTGCATGAAGATCGTCGGCTCCGACATGTCGAAGCAGGCCGCCGACGAGGCCTACGCCGAGGCCGGCGTCGTCGCCGACGAGGTCGACGTCTGCGAGCTGCACGACTGCTTCAGCGCCAACGAGCTGATCACGTACGAAGCGCTCGGCTTCGCGGCCGAGGGGGAGGCTCACAAGCTGGTCGAGGAAGAAGCGACCACCTTCGGCGGCAAGGTCGTCGTCAACCCCTCCGGCGGGCTGATCTCCAAGGGCCACCCGCTCGGCGCGACCGGGCTGGCGCAGTGCTCGGAGCTGACCTGGCAGTTGCGCGGGGCGGCCGACAAGCGACAGGTCGAGGGCGCCAAGACCGCCCTGCAGCACAACATCGGCCTCGGCGGCGCCGCCGTGGTCACCGTCTACAAGCCGGCGGCCTAGGAGTCGCTGGAGGAGGAGGGCCCGATGGCGAAGGAGAGACGCTCACTCAGCGGCAAGGTCGTGGCGATCACCGGGGGCGCCCGGGGAATCGGCAAGGCGACGGCGACCGCACTGGTCCGCAAGGGCTGTCGCGTCGCGATCGGGGATCTCGATCTGGCGCTGGCGGAGCAGACCGCGGCGGAGCTGGGTGGCGGCACGATCGCTCTCTCGCTCGACGTCACGGATCGCGCCTCCTTCTCCGCCTTCCTCGACGAGGCCGAGCGCCAGCTCGGCCCGCTCGACGTCGTCGTCAACAACGCCGGGATCATGCCGGTGACGCCGTTCGCCGAGGAGTCGGTCGACTCGATCAAGCGCCAGCTCGACATCAACGTCTTCGGCGTGATCACCGGCATGCAGCTGGCGATCGAACGGATGCGTCCGCGCGGCTCGGGCCACATCGTCAACCTCGCCTCCCAAGCGGGCAAAGGCGGCTTCCCCGGGATCGCCACCTACTCGGGCACCAAGCACGCCGTGGTCGGGGTCAGCGAGGCGGTGCGGGCGGAGCTGCGCGGCAGCGGCATCGAGATCGCCTGCGTGATGCCGACGGTGGTCAACACCGAGCTCACCTCGGGCGTCGGCCAGAAGATGATCAAAGCGGTGGAGGCGAGCGACGTGGCCAACGAGATCGTCGACGCGCTCGAAGTGCCGCGCTTCGACGTCTGGGTCCCGCGCGCCAACGGTGGGTTGTTCAAGGTCGTGGCCCTGTTCCCGCGCCCCTGGCGCGAGGCCCTGGGCCGCTTCATGAAGGTCGACAAACTGATGACCGAAGTCGACCACGGCGCCCGCCAGGCCTACGAGGAGCGCGTGACCCACAGCGAGCCGGGGCTCGAGCAAGAGGCCGAGCCGGCGCATCGCGACGCCGCGTAGCGCACCCAGTCGACTCGAAAGGCGGGCACACAACCGCCGCGCGGTGCGAACTGATTTCGAGAGAAGGGGGGAGAGGTTGTAGACCCCCGGCCCTCATCAGGGCGTGGAGACAAGACGCACCGCCGTAGATGCCTTTGGAAATATCCAACACGGGTCTGTACGATGAGGCCCAGACATCCGAAGAAGGAGATCGAGGTTGCGCTCAAGCGGGCCGAAACGCAAGGTTTTAGAGTGCTTGCCCCTCGGGGGCACTGGGGCATTCTCCTCTGCCCAGGGGCGCCGGACGACCACTGCCGACTCTCGGTCGGTGGGACCCCTCGAAGTCCGACGACACACGCAAAGCGCATATTGCGATGCGTTGACCAATGCCCACACAAGTGAACGCCATGCCTGAAGGTCACATTTTCACTATCTGTTTTCACATATCGGGGGCCACCGACGGTGGCGACCAGTCCGTGCGCGCTTATGACGACCCCGGTCTTCAAGATCTCGGCCTTTATCTGCCCATCGGGAATGACGGCAACTTCAAGGCCGAATTCGAACGTCCCGCGTCAACTTTCGCCGATGCCGTCATCAGTGCCCTGAGCGACCTACAGCGAGTCTTTCCCGAGGCTGAGCTAGTCAGGGTCGAGCCTGACGATTTGATTACGATCTCCGGAATCGCCGAGCGCCTGAATCGGAGCCACGAGAGTATCCGTCTGCTGGTCCAGGGCCAACGCGGCCCGGGTGGTTTCCCGAGGCAAGCGAGCGCACCGGGGACGAAAACGCGGGTTTGGCGCTGGCACGAGGTTGTCGACTGGTTCGAGCAGAAGATGGACGTGAGGGTCCCCAACGCCGAGCATGCGAAGTTCCTGGCGATGATCAATGATCTTCTCCACCTGCGCCTCGCCGCTCCTACCGTGATCGACAACCGGCGGACCGCGGCGGCAATGGCGGCACTCCTACCAAAAGAGCTAGTCGCACAGGCATCATGATGGGGCGGATCTACGACGCAACCTGGGGGCGGTTCTTCTCGGCGATGTACGACCGGCTGCTTGCCGGCACCGAGGACGCGGGGATGCGCGACCGGCGCCGCGAGGTGCTGGCACAGGCACGTGGCCGCACGATCGACATCGGCGCCGGGACCGGGGCGAACCTGGGGCTCTTCCCAGACGGCCTCGAGCGGCTCGTCATGGCCGAGCCGGACCCGCACATGCTCAAGCAGCTGCGGCCCAAATTGACCGCCTCGGGACTCGACATCGACCTCGTCGGGGCCGGTGCGGAGAACCTTCCCTTCGAGGATTCGAGCTTCGACACGGCGATCTTCACCCTCGTCCTCTGCACGGTCCCCGATCCCGATGCGGCGCTCGCCGAGGCGGCTCGGGTCCTCAAGCCCGGCGGTCAGCTGCTTTTCATCGAGCACGTCCGCGGCGAGGGCAACGTTGCCAACTGGCAGGATCGCCTCGAAGGCCCCTGGAAGTTCGTCGCCGACGGCTGTCGCTGCAACCGCGACACGGTCGCCAACATCGAAGCCTCGCCGCTGACCGTCGAGCAGGTCGAGCATGGCGAGCTCCCCAGGTCGCCGCCGCTGGTCCGACCGCTCATCTGGGGCCGGGCCATCCTGCCTTGACGCATTTGTGCGGGCTATAGGGCGTACAACCCTGCGTGCGATACCCGGCATCACCGATTCAACGCACGATAATGGTGGTTATGTCAACCTACCGCAGTTTGTAGGGCTACCCCGGCGCTAAGATCGGCGAATGGAGGCTCCTCTTCCTCGCCCCAATATGAGCGGCGATGAGCTGCGCAAGGACTACCGGGCAAGTGACCCCGCTGCGCGCCTGCGCCAGGGCTTCCGGCTCAGTCTCTTCGGCAGCCGTCTCCAGCGCGCGATGGAGAATTCTCGGACCGCGACAGCCCGTCGCGATTGACCGACGGGCCAGCACTCGAGTCCGATCACGAGGGGCACCTACGGGCGCTCACGGCCGGCCATGCTACCTGGCGCCGACCCGATTGCAGGCGATCCGGCAAGCGCCCGTTCGATCTCGTTCGGGGGCAACCCGCGCTTCGAGACGCGACTCGGCCGCCTTCACATCGTCCAGAGTCCTGCCGGTGCCCTCGAGTACCGCGACATGGCGAGCCGCGCCGAAACGGTGCAACTGGACGATCTGGAACTCCAAATCTGCAGCTACTCCGACCTTGTGGCGATGAAGGAAGCGGCTGCTCGCGACCAGGATCGCCTCGACCTCGCGGCGCTCCGCGAGGCTCGCGCCGAAGACGGATGAATTCGATCGGCGGGCGGCTCAGCCGGCGGCTTCGATCGCTTCTTCGAGCAGACCGGCCTCCCCTGGCGTTCCCAGCGTTTCCAGCCCGTTCGAGCCCGGGCCTTCGACCGCAAATGAGGGCGTGCCGGTGAAGCCGAGCTTTTCGGCTTCCTGGGTGGTGCTTTCGACCTCGGCCACGGTCTTCGGGCTCTTGCGGTCCCTGTTCCACCGGGCGATGTCCGACACGCCCGCGCCCTTGGCGATTTCGGTGAGAAATGCGTCGGTCACGTAGCTGGAGGTCTCCGGTCCCTGGTTTCGGTAGAAGAGCTCGATGAAGTCCCACCCGCGGCCCTGTTCGCCGGCGGCGATCGCCGCGGCGCCGGCCGGAGTCGATTCCGCGTCGATGATCGTGAAGTTCTTGAACTCGATCTTCGCTTCGCCGTCGCGGACCTTGGAGTCGATCACGTTCGGCACGATCTCTTCCGAGAACCCTTTGCAGACCGGGCACTTGAGGTCGCCGAACTCATAGAGCGTCACCGCGGCGCTCGGCTTCCCGAGGACGAGGCCATTCTGGGGAATCCCCTTCAGCTGCTTTGCGACCAGGCCGACGTCCTCGAGGTTCGTGTCGCCGCCGCTCGTCTTGTTCGCGCTGATCACGATCAGGACCAGCACCACGGCGACCACGAGGAACACCGCGGCGCTGCCGATTTGAAGCAGTCGCTTACGGAGCTCTCCTTGCTCGCCCTCCGCTTCGGCCCGCAGTCGCTCTTCGCGTCGCGCCTCCCTGGAGTTCTTGCCGCTCATGCCGGTTTCCCGACGTAGCCAACCATGCGGATGGCGTTGAGGCCGAAGAGGATCGTCATCAGCGCCGCGCTCGCCGCGCACCACTGGCAGATCGCTTCGATCTTGAACAGCTCCAGATAGGTGAGGTAGACGCTGTAGCCGAAGCCGATCAGGGAGACGCCGAAGCCGACCATCCGGGCCGCGTCTCCGCGCAGCAGCGACGCTGCCAGCAGCAGCACGTAGCCGACGATGCCGAAGACCGCGATGTTGACACCGAGCAGATGCGAGTAGGTGCTGTTGGCGACGGTCTCACAACCGCCCCCGCCGGCGATGCAGACCGGCGAGCCGCCGCCGGAGTCGGCGATCGCGATGTAGGTGGCGACGCCAATGCCGAAGGCGGCAACGAAGGTCGCGATCATCCGCAACGTTCCCTCTGCAGGCAGCCTCATCGCCACAACCGTATTCGACCCGCCTTCAGCCGAGCTAAGCGGGGCCGTCTCGACTCAATTCCGCGCCGAAGGCCGCGATCTCGCGGGAGAGCTTGCCGCCCTGCCAGGCGAGCGGCGATTCGCCCTCGGCCTCTCCGGTCAGCCGCGGCTGAGGGAGGCGTTCCGCGTAGGCCTCGGCAACATGCCGCGGGTGCCCGGGATCGGCCGCATCGTGGCTGGCGACGACCAGGGCGGGCACTCGCAGCGACTCGAGCTCCGCCATCT
>DAIRWC010000069.1:0-1835 GCA_036802505.1 Solirubrobacterales bacterium | reverse complement strand
TGTGGAACGTCTATCTCCCGCTCATCGGCTACAAGCACGTCAGCGGTTCGGCGGGCGCGACGCTCGTGCCGTACCTCGCCACCTCGCTGCCGAAGATCTCGCCGAACGGCCGCGAGCGCGGCACCTGGCGCAACGCCTCCACCAATGCCTCCGGATGGCGCTGCCGCAGGATCCGCTCGCGGGTGAAGCGCAGCACCGAGTCGCGCCAGGCCGGGTCGGCTCCCTGGTTGCGGTCGATGTAGTCGACGAAGCCGTCCACCCCACCGCTCTCCAGCGCCGCCGCGAGACCGTCCCAGTAGGCGAGCGACTCCGCGGAGATCTCGCCCGTGTAGGTCGGACCGATGACGACGAGGCCGCTGAGCCGCTCGGGCCGGCGCAGCGCGTAGGCAACCGCGGTGTGGCCGCCCATCGAGTGGCCGGCGAGGACGAATCGCTCCTCCTCTCCGAGGGTCGCGCCGACCACCGCTTCGAGGTCGCCGACGAGCTCCGGGTATCCATAACCCTGGCCATCGGGGGCCGGATCGGACTCCCCATGGCCGCGCGCGTCATACGTGGTGACTGCATAGCCGGCCCGCTCCAGCGCCCGCGAGCCGTGGACCACGTAACGCCGCGTCGCCGTGATCCCGTGGCAGAGGACGATCGGCACCCCCTCCCCCGCCACCTCGCCCCGGATCGCCGGGTGCTCGCCAGCGACGAACGGCCGCGGCTCGGCCGGCATCAAGCGATTGCCGCGACGGCCTCTTCGATGTCGCCGACGGTCTCGTAGCTGAGGCCTGCGAGCGTCACCTTGCGGTGGCGGATGACCCCCTCCTCGTCGATGACGAAGACCGCCCGCCGCACCATCGGCCCGGCGACGATGCCGTAAGCCTTGGCCACCGCCTTGTCCTCGTCGGCCAGCAGCGGCACGTTGAGGCTCTTCTCTTTGCTGAAGCGCTCGTGCGAGTCGACCGACTGCGGCGAGATGCCGAGCACCTCGGCGTCGATCGCGTCGAGGCGGTCGCCTTCGTCGCGGTAGGAGCAGAACTGCTTGGTGCAGACCATCGTGAAGTCGCCCGGGTAAAAGGCGAGGACCAGCTTTTTCCCGCGATAGTCGGAGAGCTTGTAGGTCTTGCCACCGGTGCCCGGCAGCTCGAAGTCCGGTGCCGCATCTCCCACGTCAGCCTTCGCCATGGGCGAAAGGTTAGTGCAGCGACGAGGTTAACCGCGTTCGATCGAGATCTTTTCGATCAGGACGGTCTGCTTCGGTTTTTCGGTTTCCGGGTTGCCGAGCTTGCCGATCCGTTCGACCACGTCGAAGCCCTTGTCGACCTTGCCGACCAGCGCGTATTCGGGCGGCAGGCCGGCATCGGCCGAGAGGACGACGAAGAACTGGCTGCCCGAGCGGCCAGGGGGCTCGGCCGAGCTCTTCGCCATCGCCACGACGCCTTTGGTGTAGGCGAGGTTGGCGGGGGGCTTCTCGTCGATGCTGTAGCCGGGCCCGCCGGTGCCGGTGCCGAGCGGGTCGCCCCCCTGGATGACGAATTCGGGCGCCACGCGGTGGAAAGTGAGGTCGTCGTAGAAGCCTTCGTCGGCGAGGAAGGCGAAGGAGTTGGCCGTCTTCGGCGCGCGCGTCGTGTCGAGCGCGATCTCGAACCTGCCGCAGCTGGTCTCGACCACCGCGGTCGCGCTCTCGCCCTTGGAGAGGATCTGCTTGGGGGCGCCGAAGCTGACTTTCTTCGGCTTCGGCGCTTCGACCTGCTTGCAGGCCGAGGTGTCCGCCGCCGTGGTCGAGTCGCTGCCGCCGCCACGTGCGATCAGGATCGCCGCGACGACGCCTGCCGCGATCAGCGCAAAGA
>DAIRWC010000068.1:3352-8346 GCA_036802505.1 Solirubrobacterales bacterium | reverse complement strand
GCCGTGCGCCGCCCCAAGGACGAAGACCTCTTCCGCTGAGCCGCTCTGCGGCGACCGCCGGGGTGCGGCAACCCCATCGACTCAGGGTACGACGGGCTCCAGGTCCTCGCCGAGCGTCACCACTTCGACGTGAAGCTCAGTCCCGGCTTCGAGCGGTCCGCCGAGCAGAGGGCCGAGGTCGATCTGAGCACAGCTCTTGCCCGATTCGGTCGGGACAGCGTCTTCTCCTATTTCGACCGGCTGACCGTCGAAGAGAACGAGGTGGAAACCGGCCCCTTCGCCCGAGCTGCCGAAATAGACAGTCAGGTCGTGGGAAACAACGGGCGCTGGGACTTCGCTGTCTTCCGAAACTTCCAGCGGCGCAAGCCGCAGCGTGTATTCATCGCCCTCGCAAACCTGGAGGATCTCGCCGGTCCCACCTTCTTCTTCCTCGCCACCGCCGCCCGCGCCGATGGGCCCGGACGTTCCGCCACCCGCGCCGCGGGTGGGTGGAGTGGCGACCGGTTCAGCCGGGGGAGGCGGAGCGGCGACCGGACCGGCCACCGGCACCGGAGCAGGCTGCGACACAGGCGTGGGTTCGGGCTGAGACGGCTGCGGGAAGCCCCGCGAGGGGACATCAGGCCGGGGACTCGCCACGACCCGAGCGGCGGCGATGCCCAGCTGCGGCTTCGGGTCGCCGCTGTCGACCGCAACGCCGGTGGCGATGAACTTCGGCGTGGCACCGGCTGCCGGCCGGGCGGGCGCAACGGCAAGCTGTCGGTCCCGCGCAACGACCACCGAGTCGCCCAGTCCCACCCCGAGCCCGGGCGCGACGCTCAGCTGCGGCGTAACCGAGTTCGCGGCCCAGGGCTGGAAGCCGAGCAGCACCGCAAATCCGAGCGCGACGAACAGGACGATCGCAGAGACGACCGCCAGCCCCGGGAACCCATTCCCCGCCGCTGCAGAATGCGAAGCGATGCGACCACGATACCCCTAGAACAGCCGTCCAGCCAGCCCGGTTTCTAGTAGGTCTCGACGACCTCGTACAGCGTCGTACGCTGGGCGGGAACACGGCCGGCCGCGCGCGCCGCCTCGATCAGCTGCTCGGGCTCCAGCCGCACGCCGTGCTGGGAGCCGGCCATGCGAGAGATGTTCTCCTCCATCAGCGTGCCGCCGAGGTCGTTGACCCCCCAGCGCAGCACCTCGGTCGCGGCGTCGAGGCCCATCTTCACCCAGCTCGCCTGCAGGTTGGGGATCGTCCTCCCCAGGGCGAGGCGAAAGGCGGCGGTGTGCTTGAGGTTCTCGTCCGCCGAGATCTCCTCGATGCCATGGGTGCGCCCGAGCATCGTGTTGAAGGGGATGAAGCTGAGCGGCACGAACTCGGTGATGCCTCCGGTCCGCTCCTGCAGGGCCCGCACCACCCGCATGTGGCGGGCCAGCTCGCGCGGCTCCTCGATGTGGCCGAACATCACGGTCGAGGTCGAGCGCAGCCCGGCTCGGTGTGAGGCTTCGACGATCTCGACCCAGCGCTGCGCCGGCAGCTTGTTGGGGGAGATCCGCTGGCGCACTCCGTCGTCGAGCACCTCGGCGGCGGTCCCGGGCGTCGAGCCGAGGCCGCACTCGAGCAGGTACTCGAAGACCTCGTCGGGCTGCTTCCCCGAGCGCTCGCACATGTAGTCGACCTCCATCGGCGAGTAGGCGTGCAGGTGGAGCTGCGGCGCCACGTCCTTCGCCAGCCGCAGCCACTTGCCGTACTCCTCCAGGGTCAGGTCGGGATGGATGCCACCCTGCATGCAGAGCTCGGTAGCGCCGAAATCGACCGCCTCCTGGATACGAGCAGCGAAGTCCTCCTCGGAGACCTCGTAAGCGTCAGGCGACCGCTTCCCCTGCCCGAACCCGCAGAAGGCACAGCCGACGACGCAGATGTTGGTGAAGTTGATGTTGCGGTTGACGACAAAGGTGGCTTGATCCCCAACCAGCTCAGCACGAAGCTCATCAGCAGCGCTCCGCATTTCCTCGATCACCTCAAGCCGGGTCTCGGCGAACAATGCCGTCAGCTCATCCTCCGTCAGCTCGACCCCATCGCGCCCCTTCTCGATCGCACGCGCGGCCAGCTTCGAATCGATCGTCTCGTCGTTGCGGCGCCCGGAGCCTTTCCGCGGAATGAAGCTCCAGTACTTGAGCTTCACGACGTCCAGCACGCCCTGCTCCATCCATTCCGGGTCCATGTACTGCGGGTAGACGCACAGCCGCTCCGTCAGCGCATAGCCCTTAGGGGCCAATCCCTTTCTAACCTCGTGCGGGCTTGGAAACGCGTGCTCAGGAGAGATGTGGTCTCCATTGGCCGAAAGCCCGCCAAGGTCCGTGGCTCCAGCCTCGACAAGCTCGGCCCACGCGTCAGACAGGTTCGGCGGCACCTGAACCCCGACATCCGGCATCAGGCGTTTGCACTCGACAATCAGGCGCTTGATATCCCCAACGCCAACGGGGCTCGCCCACTCTGGCAGGGAGGACGGGGGTGTCCCTCCGCGCAGCGGCGTCCTGTTTTCCGCACCACCGGCCCCCACGGACGAAGACCCAACGCCACTGGCGGAAAACCCAGCAAGCGGAGGGACACCCCCGTCCTCCCCCCACCGCTCGCGCGAAGCCGCATCGGCAATCTCAGCAACCTCCTGCCCGTAATACCGCGGATGCGGCACGAAGTTCTGGAGGATCACCTCCTGAATGTGGCCGTATTCGGCGTGCAGCCGGGCAATGGCTTCTAGGGATTCGACCTGCTCCTGCTCGGTCTCGCCGATGCCGACGAGGATTCCGGTGGTGAAGGGGACCTTGAGCTCTCCCGCCGCTTCGATCGTCGCCAAGCGCTTGGCCGGATGCTTGGTGGGCGATCCCGCATGGACAGTGTCCATCAGGCGCTCTGAGACCGACTCCAGCATGAGGCCCTGGGAAGCAGTCACCTCTCGAAGACGAGCTAGATCCTCCTGGCCGAGAACGCCGATGTTCGTGTGGGGCAGGATGCCGCGCTCCAGGGCTCGCTCGCACGCCCAGACGACATAGGAGGTGAAGTCAGGGTGGCCCCACCGGGCCAGCTTTTCGGCGACTACAGGGTTGACCTCGGGGCGCTCGCCGGTGAGAACCAAGAGCTCCTTGGCGTTCCTGCGCTCAGCCTCGTCCAGACGCTTCTCGACCTCGTCGGGCGAGTAGATATGAGCTTTGCGAGTCGCAAACGCGCAGTACTTGCAGTAGCACTGGCAGGTGCGGGAGAGGGAGAGCGTGTAGTTCCTCGAGAAGGTGACCCGGCGCACGCAACTCAAGCTACTGCAAGCATGCCGCCGCCGGACCGCTAGGGCCCGGCGGCTATACGGCTAGAGGAGGCCGGCGCTAGGCGGCGGAGCCGGCGCCGGGCTTCGGCGCCCCTGGCGCCTTGACCCGCTCGGGCGGTTCGGTCGGCGCGGGGCCACCGGACTCGAGCACGAGCTTGTAGACGATCGCTGCAAGCAGCGAGCCGACGATCGGGCCGACCAGGTAGGGCCAGACGCCGCCCCATTCGTTGCCGACCAGGGCGGGGCCGAACCAGCGAGCGGGGTTGAAGGAGCCGCCGGTCAGCGGACCGCCGACCATGACGATGAAACCGAGCGTGGTGCCGATCGCCAGCGGCGCCCAGTCCTTGACGCTCTTTTTCGAGTAGACCGCGGCGAGGATGACGAGGACGAGGCAGAAGGTCCCGACCGCCTCGACGATTGAGCCAGCGAAGTTGCCGGCGAGCAGAGGGCTGACCGTGGCCGCACCATAGTGCGTGGCCCTGCCCTCGTCGAGCAGCAGACCCTTGGCCAGCAGCGCGCCGAGCACGCCGCCGGAGAGCTGGGCGAGCATGTAAATCACCGCATCGACCGGGGCGATCCGTTTGATCGCCGTCGCGGCCAGCGTCACGGCCGGGTTGAAATGGCCACCGCTGACGACGCCGAACATCACGATCAACCCGAACAACAGGAAGGCGTGGACGAGTCCGATCACCGCAAAGTCCGATCCGAACTGAGGCTGATTTCCGGTGGCCAGGAACAGAATGACCACGCTGCAGATGAAGAAAACCAACAGGAAAGTGCCGATCAGCTCGGCGAGATATGCCGAAAGTCCTCGTTGCTGCACTGGTTACGCCTCCTCTAGTCCCGTATCCCTGACACTCGATTTCGGGGCGGGAGTGTATCCGGAATGAGGATTGAATAGTTTTCCCTGTCGAATGAGACGTGCTGTTGCGCTGCTGGCGGCCGTCCTGTTGCTCACCGGCGTGGCCGGTTGCGGCGGGGTCGGCGCAGAACCGGGCGCGCCGAAAGGCGTGACGCTCGTGCTCGATTTCGTGCCCAATGCGGTCCATTCGGGCATCTATGCGGCGCAGCGTCAGGGCTATTACGACGACCACGGGATCGACCTGACGATCCGCCAACCGGGCGAATCGACCGATGCCCCTAAGCTGCTCGAGGCGGGACGCGCCGACTTCGCGATCCTCGACATCCACGACCTCGGGATCGCCCGCGAGCGCGGCCTCGACGTGGTCGGGACGATGCCGATCGTGCAGCGCCCGCTCGCCGCAGTGATCGCGCGCGGCAACGGGACGGTGCGCCGTCCCCGCAACCTCGAAGGCCACACCGTCGGGGTGACCGGCCTGCCCTCCGACGAAGCGGTGGTCGACTCCGAGGTATCCGCCGACGGTGGCGACCCGGCCCGGGTCGACCGGGTGACGATCGGCTTCAACGCCGTGGCCTCCCTGGCAGCAGGCAAGGTGGACGCGGCGACGGGGTTCTGGAACGCCGAGGGCGTGGCGCTGCGTCGCCAGGGCGTCCCGGTGCGGATCTTCAAGGTGAACGAATACGGCGCCCCGCCCTACCCGGAGCTGATCCTGACCGCGTCCCGGCACACGATCGACAGCGACCCCGGGTTGGTCGACGCGATGGTCGCGGCGACCAGGCGCGGCTACGAATTCGCCTCAGATCACCCCGACAAGGCTCTCGACGACCTGC
>DAIRWC010000068.1:0-3342 GCA_036802505.1 Solirubrobacterales bacterium | reverse complement strand
CGACCTGCTCGCCGAAGTGCCCAGTCTCGACCGAGGCGACCAGGCGGCGCAGCTGCGCGCGTTGCTGCCCGATCTTCAGCCGACTCCGTTCGACCGCGGCGTGCTGCGCGAATGGGCTGCCTGGGACCTCGAACACGGGTTGCTCGAACGGCCGCTCGATGTCGAATCCGCCTTTCAGCTGAATCGGTAGCGCCTCCCAGATACGATCTGGTCCATGAGCTTGGCCGGCGACTTCCAGCAGGTGCTCGACTCCCTCCCATCCGATTGGACGGACTTGGAGCTCGATCTGCGCATCGAGGACGAAGCTCGGTACGTGGACACCGCGGTGGCGCTGAGCCAGGTCAACGCTCAGCCCTACTCGGAAGCCGAGTGGGACTGGCGGCTGCTGGTCGCGCACAGCTTCGGGCACGCCGCCGCCGCTGAGAGCGTTGCCGGTGTCCTGGAAAAGCTGGACGCGGACGGGGTCGCCGGCGAGATGCAGGTTCGCGAGGTGCGCGAGGGGCGGTCCGAGGTCGTGCAGATGTGGGGCCGCCCGGAGAGCGTGCGCGAGGAGTTCCGCCAGCGCCGCTCGATCTAGTGGCTCGCTAGTGGCTCGAGTCCTGGCCATCGTCACCGACCTGATGCTGTCCAGCCGGGTCGAGGAGAGCCTGCGAAGCGCGGGGCACGACGTCGCAGTCGTGCAAAGCCTGCCGGACCCCGTCGACGCCGACGTGCTCGTCTGTGACCTCGACGCCGTGGACCTCGGGGAAGTCGCGCGCGCTGACGCACCCACCCTCGGCTTCTACTCCCATGTGGACGTCGAGACCAAGAACGCCGCCGACTCAGCCGGGATCGACCTCGTCGCCCCCCGCTCCCGAATGGCCCGCGAGCTCCCCCAGCTCGTCGACAAACTCCTCGCTTAGAGGAACAGGTCGGCGATCAGGAAGACGTTCAGGCCGATGATCAGCGCGGCGAGGCTTCCCGTCAGCGCGGTCAGCCAGGGCGGGTTGGCAAACGCGCCCATGATGTCGCGCCGTCGCGAGATCAGCAGCAACGGCACGAGAGCGAAGGGGATGCCAAAGGAGAGAACGACCTGGCTGAGCACGAGTGCGTCGGTCGGGCTGACGCCGAGCGCAAGCACCAGCAGGGCCGGAGCAAGGGTGATCGCACGGCGCAGGAAAAGCGGGAGGGTCCTGCGCAGGAAGCCCTGCATCACCACCTGGCCCGAAAGCGTTCCGATGGAGGCCGATGCCAACCCGGAGGCGAGCAGGGCAATGCCGAAGACACGCGCTGAGTTGTCAGAGACGAGCGTGCGGAATGCTTCATAGGCGCCGTCGATCGTGTCGATCGCCGTCAGCCCGCTGTTGTGGAACAGCCCTGCCGCGACGATCATCATCGCCAGGTTCACCGCCCCCGCAATCGACATCGCCAGGATGACGTCGAGACGCTCGAAGCCAAGGATGCGCTTCCTCTCGGCCTCATCGCGGCCGACGATTCGCTTCTGGGTCAGCGCCGAGTGCAGGTAGATGACGTGGGGCATCACCGTCGCACCGACGATCCCGGTGGCGAGCAGGAGGCTCTCGGTCCCGGCGAATTGGGGCGTGACGAGGTGGCGGACAACTTCCCCACCGTCGGGATTCGCATGGAGCAACTCAAAGGCGAAGGCAACCACGACGACGCCGATCAAACCGGTGATCGTAATCTCGAGACGCCGGTAGCCCCGCTGCTGTAAAGCGAGGATCGCGAAGGCGCCAGCGCCGGCTATCAGGCCGGCGGGAAAGAGCGGTATCCCGAACAGGAGGTTGATGCCGAGCGCGGCGCCAACCACCTCGGCGATGTCGCAGGCCATAGACACAAGCTCCGCCTGCACCCAGAGGCCGTACGCCGCGCGCGGAAACAGTCGGCGAGACAGCTGAGCGAGGTTCCACCCCGTGACGATGCCCAACTTCGCCGACTGCGTCTGGACGACCATCGCGATCAGGTTGGCGCCGAGCACCACCCACAACAGCGTGTAGCCGAACTTCGACCCCCCGGCGATGTTGGTCGCGAAGTTGCCGGGATCGACGTAGGCGACGGCGGCAATGAAGGCGGGGCCGAGGAACGGCACGACCCGACCGAGCCCGGATCCCCTGCCTTCGAGGGAGCGCTCCGCAGCCGCCGCCACAAGGGCCTCGCCTGGAAGGACATCGTCGACCAGATCCTCCGTCGAAGGCCTCGGCAGTCGCGTCATCGAGGCTCTATCGGGAATCGTAGGTCCGGTCCGGGAATCGGCGTGCCGTGGGGATCGTGGCTCGGCTCACCGAGCTTGGCGGCGATCAGCGCCTCGAGCTCCTCGGAGATGTGGTGCTCGAGCACCTCGGCCTCGGCGTGGACCATGTCGTCCGGCATTCCCAACGCCTCGGAGAGATAAGCCTCGATCAAGCGGTGGTGACGGATCACCTCGAGCGCAACCCGCTCGCCGGCCTCGGTGAGGACGACGCCCTTGTAGGGCTCGTAGGCAACCAAACCCAGCTCGTCCAGACGCTGCAGCATCGAGGTAGCGGTAGCCGGCGTCACCTCCAATCGCTCGGCGATCACCCCGTTGGGGACCGGGCCGATCCGATCCTGAGAAAGAGCATAGATTGCCTTCGCGTAGTCCTCGATCGCAACCGTTTTAGACATCTCTAAATCTCTATCGGTCGCGAGCCGCAATTTTTGAGCCGACTCCGCAATCTCCGAGGGATTCCAACACCTAAGATCGGTGTCATGCACGCGAACGGGGCAGTCGAGCTCGACGTCCAGTACCGGCAGCTGCGCGAGGAGTGTGGGTTGCTGGATCGGTCCGGGCGGGGCAAGCTTGTCGTCAGCGGCAGCGAGGCGGCTGAGTACCTGCAGGGGCAGCTGACCAATGACGTCGAGGCGCTGTCCCCC
The DNA here is from genome assembly GCA_036802505.1 of Solirubrobacterales bacterium. Lineage (GTDB taxonomy): Bacteria > Actinomycetota > Thermoleophilia > Solirubrobacterales > 70-9 > VRUE01. Next base: position 453 of record DAIRWC010000068.1, on the reverse strand, counting down.
GGCGAAGGCCAGTATGCGGCGCTGCTCGATCGCAAGGGGCACATGCAGGCCGACATGCGTGTCCTGCGCACCTCGGCCGAGGAGATCTGGATCGACACCGAGCCGGAGGCCCTCGCTGCGGCCCGGCGCCACCTGGAGATGTACAAGATCGGCCGTGAGGTGGCGGTCGCCGACCTGACCGGCGAGCGGGCGATCCTCTCGCTGCTCGGCCCGCGCAGCGTCGAGATCGCGAGTGCCGCGGCCTTGCCGGAACACGCAAACGAGACCGTGAGGATCGGCGGCGTCGATTGCCTCGCCGTCGGTACCGACGGCGGTATCGACCTGATCGCCAAGTCCGCCGACGCGGAGCGCCTGCGCGAGGCCCTTGCCGGCGCCGGCGCGGTCGAGGTCGGCCCCGAGGCCGCCGAAGTCGTACGAATAGAGGCCGGTGCGCCGAGATTCGGCGCCGAGATG
>DAIRWC010000067.1:0-8351 GCA_036802505.1 Solirubrobacterales bacterium | reverse complement strand
GGTGACGCCGTTGCGCGAGACGCCGGGGGCAAGCGCGGCGGCCTGGGCGACGCCGAGGACCAGCCCATCTGCCGGCGTCGCGTCGCCGCGGCCCCGCTGCTGCGGTCGCGTATCGGCGATCAGCATCGCCGCCGCACCGACGAGCAGCCCGATCGCGGTTGCCTTCGGCCCTCCCAGCCGCTGCTCGATCGGGCGCTCGAAGAAGTAACCGACCGCCGCCGCGGGCAGGAAGGAGAGGCCGAGGACCAGTGCGCGCGACCGGTCGAAGGCGCGCAGCTCTTCGAGGATCGTCTGTCGCTGGCCGATCAGCAGCGCCACCGCGGCGCCGCCATGCAGCGCCACCTCGAAGCTCTTGCGCACCTCCGGGTCGATCCTCTCCCAGTCCCACCCCGCCAGCCAGGGGACGAGGACGATGTGGGCCGAGGAGGAGACCGGCAGCAGCTCCGCCGGACCCTGGACGACCCCCAGCGCCAGCGCCCGCCGCGCTGGGATCATGCCGTCGCCGGTTTGCGCCGCCGCTTGACCAGTGCGTAGACAACCAGCGCGACGATCGCGGCAACGACCAGGTAGTCCAAGACCTGGAGGTGATGGCGCCACTGTTCCCAGTTGTTGCCGACCGCGCGACCGATCAGGCCGAAGCCGACCACCCAGGGCAGCGAGCCGAGCGCGGTCAGCCAGGTGAAGCGCCAGAACGGCATCTCGGCGACACCGGCCGGCAGTGAGATGAAGGCCCGCACCAGCGGCAGCAGGCGGGCAAAGAAAACGGTCGCGTCGCCATGTCGCTTGAACCAGCCGTCGACCCAGGCGAGGCGGCTCGGGCTGATGTGGATCAGCCGGTTTTTCTCCAGCAGGTCGACCCGGCCGTAGTAGCCGATCGCGTAGGTCACCCAGGAGCCGACCATGTTCCCCGCCAGTCCGGCGAGCACGATCCCGATCAGCGTCTGGTCGCCATTGGAGACGCTGAACCCGCCGAACAGCATCACCGCCTCGCTGGGGATTGGGATGCAGGCACTGCCCGCCGCCATCAGCAGGAAGATGCCCGCCAAGCCGGTGCTTTCGATCACGTTGACGCAGAGGTCGACGATCGGGCCCGTTATGTCGGCAAAGAGAAACGCCATGCGCGAAGCGGGGATTGTAGGGAGCGGGGCGAACACCAACTAAACTCGACGGTTCCCCATGGGTCGTTTGAACCATCCCGTCTACCGGACGCGGCTCCTCCAGGTGGCCGCCGACGCGCTCCTCGTTGCCCTCGCCTACTACCTGGCGTTCCGGCTCCGCTTTCTCGACAGGACCGATCTTCCGCATCGCTACTGGGTCCTGTTCGCCCAGTCGGTCGGCTTCGTCGCCCTGATCGAGGTCACGGTCTTCGCTGCCTTCGGGCTCTACCAGAAGTGGTGGCGCTACGTCAGCGGCCGCGACTTCCTCACGATCGGCCGCGCCGTCGCCGCCGGCAGCGCGATCGTCGTCGTCCTCTTCACGGTGTTGAAGCCCTTCAAGCACGACCTGCCGCGCTCGGTCGCGGTGATGGACTTCCTGCTGACGCTGTTTCTGGTCGCCGGCGCCCGCCTCGCCGTGCGCCTGATCGTCGAGCGGCCGACCCACGGCCATCGCCTTCCCAGGCACGAGGTGCTGGTCATCGGCGCCGGCTCGGGCGGCCAGATGGTCGTTCGCGAGATGCACCTCAACCCCAACCTCGGCGCGACCGCGATCGGCTTCGTCGACGACGACGCGCGCAAACAGGGGATGCGGATGCTCGGGCTGAAGGTGCTGGGGACGACGGCTGAGATCGCGTCGATCCTCGACGAGACCGAGCCCGACGAGGTGGTGATCGCGATCCCCTCGGCGCCCGGCACGCTGCGCGCCCAGGTCGTCGCCGCCTGCCGCGAGCGCGAGGTCCGCGTCCGCACCCTGCCGACCGTGTTCGAGCTGCTGCGCGGTGGCGTCCAGCTCAGCAAGCAGCTGCGTGAGGTCCAGGTCGAGGACGTGCTGGGCCGCGACCCGATCGTCGTCGAGCTGGACCGGGTGGGGGCTTACCTGCGCGACCGCATCGTCCTCGTCACCGGCGCCGGCGGCTCGATCGGCTCCGAGCTCTGCCGCCAGATCGCCCGGGTCGGGCCGCGCTTGCTGGTGATGCTCGACCACGCCGAGGACAACCTCTTCGAGATCGAGCGCGAGATGGTCGACGAGCGCCACTTCTCGAACGTCGAGTCGGTGCTCGCCGACTGCAGGGAGCCGCACCGGATGCTGGAGACGATGCAGCGCTTCAAGCCCGACGTCGTCTTCCACGCCGCCGCCTACAAGCACGTGCCGCTGATGGAGGCCAACCCGCTGGAGGCGGTCCGCAACAACGCGATCGCGACGCGGATCGCCGCCGAGACCGCCGCTGCTTCGGAAGTCGAGCGCTTCGTCCTGATCTCGACCGACAAGGCGGTCAACCCGCAGACGGTCATGGGCGCCTCGAAGGCGATGGCCGAGTGGATCGTCGAGACGGCCGGTCACAAGCACCCTGGCACCCGCTTCGCCAGCGTGCGCTTCGGCAACGTGCTCGCCTCCTCGGGCAGCGTCGTGCCGATCTTCCGCGGCCAGATCGAGCGCGGCGGACCGGTCACCGTCACCCACCCGGAGATGACCCGCTTCTTCATGACGATCCCCGAGGCGGTGCAGCTGGTCATCCGCGCCGGGGACATCGGCGCCGGCAAGGGCGAGGTGTTCGTGCTCGACATGGGCGAACCGATCAAGATCGTCGACCTCGCCCAGAACATGATCCGCCTCGCCGGGTACGAGCCCGAACGCGACATCGCGATCGAGTTCACCCAGCCGCGGCCGGGGGAGAAGCTGCACGAGGAGCTGATCGGCAGCGGCGAGGAGCTGCGGCCGACGGCGGCGAAGCGGATCCACCGCGCCGTCCGCACAGCGCCGCTTGACACCGAGTGGGTCGACTCGACCCTGAACTCGCTCGAGCACCTGGTCATGGCCGGCGACGAGGCCAATCTCGCCGAGCGGGTGGTCGAGTTGATCACCGCACAGGGCGGCGACGCAGCGGCAGTCTCCCTCGACGGATAGCCTCTCGCAGCCAACTTGCAGGTGATCAAAGAAATCGGGGCTTACGCGGGTCTGGTCGCCTTTCTCGGCCTGGCCCTGCTGGCCATGCTCTCGTTCGCCCAGGGGCGTGACCTCCGCCGTCTGCGCGAGTGGGCGGGCTCGGCGCCCGAGCGCGATGCCGAGCGCAAGGACTCGACCTCAGCCGCGGCGGCGGAGCGGGCGGAGGAGATGCGCAAGCTGGAGGAGGCTCGCGACGCCGAGCGCCAGGCAGCCGATCTGCGCGAGCACCGGCGCGACCGGCGCGAGGCCGGACTGCCCGAACTTACGCGCAGCGAGCGGTTGCGCGAGCGCTTCTCACGTGGTGAGGGGGGAGGCGGAAGCGGTGGCGGCGGGCTGAGGGCGCGGCTCGGCGACCCGCGCTATCTGGTCGCTCTCTTCATCGTCCTCGTCGTGGTCTTGGGCGGCGCTGCCTACGCGGTGACGCAGGGTAGTGACGAAGGGTCGGGCGGCAAGAGCGGCAAGAGCGGCAAGCAGGCTTCCCACGCGCTCAAGCCCAGCGAAATCGAGGTGACGGTGCTCAACGGCACGGCGGTGGAAGGGCTGGCGGGCACCTACGGCAACATGGTCGAGCGCCGCGGCTACCAGCTCGGCGCGGTCACCAACAGCCGCTCGAGCTTTGCCGAAAGCGTCGTCATGTTCCAGTCCGGCGAGGCCGCCGCCGCCCACCGAGTGGCCGACTCGCTGGAAATCTCGCGAGTGCAGTCGATGACCTCGGAGATCGCCTCGCTCTCGGCCGGCGCCCCCGTCGCGGTCGTCGTCGGCGAAGACAATGCCTCGACGACGGGTTAGCACCGCCGCAGTCGTCTTCGCACTGCTTGTCGTCGCAACCGTTGCCGCCTTCGCCTGGTCGCAGCGCCTCAAGCGCGACCCCCTCGTCCTCGACCGGGTCACCTTCGGCACCGCCGCCAGCCGCTCGTTCACGCCGAACGGCGACTGCCGCGTCGACAAGATCCGGATCCGCTTCCGGGTGACGAAGTCCGATCGGGCAGACGTGCAGATCGTCAAGCCGGGGGGCAAGCTGATCGTCACCCTCAAGCGCAACACGTACCTCAAGCGCTACCACTTCTTCACCTTCCACTGGGACGGCCGGGAACGCAACGACGGCATCGCCGCGCCAGGCCGCTACAAGCTGCGGGTGAAACTGCTGGGGCAGGACCGCACGCTGGTTCCCGGCGGGGTGATGCGGCTGCACCGCTCGCCGAGCAGGCCGACGAAGAGTTGCTCGAAGGGGCAGAGGGGTTGAGCGACATCCTCGCCGCTGCCGGTGTCCTGGCCGCAGCCGCCGCAGCCGCTGCCTCGATCGTCCTGCCGTCGAGCCGGGTGCGCTCGGCGGCGATGCTGCTGGCGCTCGTCCTCTTCCCGGCCCTGATCCTCGGCGACCAGTGGCACTCCGCCCAGATCGTCGACCTGCGCGACAGCTCGGCGCGTCTCGCGGCGCTCGGGATCGCCGGGCTGGCGGCTGTCATAGCGTTTGTCTTTGCTTTTCGGCGCTGGCCGATCGCTCTCCCCCTCGCAATCGTTTTTACGCTTCCCTTCCGGGTTCCATTGCATGCTGGCGGTGACACCGCAAATCTGCTCGTCCCGCTCTACTTGGTCATCGCCGCTGGTGTCCTGTCAACCGCGCTGCGGGAGTGGGGAGGTGGGGGTGTCCCTCTCGCGCAGCGGCGTCCTGTTTTTCGCACTATGGGGTTGGCGAGAGGGGCAGGCTCGAAGGCGAAAAACCCAGCCAGCGAGAGGGACACCCCCACCTCCCCACATCTACTTCCATACGTTCTGGCCGGGGTCATCGTTCTGTACGCCCTACAGACGCTTTACTCGCCCGATTTCTCGAAAAGCCTTCAGAACGTGTGCTTCTTCTTCGTGCCGTTTTCGTTGGTGTATTCGCTACTGCGGGACGTGCGCTGGGATCGGAAGCTGCTGGGATTCGTGTTGTGGGTGGTAGCTGTCGAGGCGGTTGCTTTTGTGCTGGTGGGATCGGTTGAGTACGCGAGTCGAAGCTTGTTCTGGAACGACCAGGTCATTCGATCCAACGAATTCCACACGTACTTCCGCGTCAACTCGATCTTCTGGGACCCGAACATCTACGGGCGCTACTTGGCGCTGGTGATCGTGGTGGCGATGTCAGCTCTCCTCTGGGTGAAGGAACGGTGGATACTGGCCCTGCTGACTGCGTTGGTCGCGGTGCTGTGGCTCGGGCTCGCAGTCACCTTCTCCCAGTCGAGCTTTGCGGCGCTTCTGGCGGGGCTAGCCGTCCTTGCCGCTCTGAGGTGGAGCTGGCGCTGGACGCTCGCGGCCGTGGGTGTCGGAGCTCTCCTGGCCGTCGTCATCGTCCTCTTTGCCGGAGGCGCCTCGAAGCTGAGCCCCGACCGCCTCAACTCCGACACCGGCGGCCGCAGCAATCTGGTCTCAGGCGGCGCCAAGCTGTTCGCGCAGAGACCCCTCTGGGGCTACGGCGCCGGCAGCTTCCCCCGCGCCTATCGGAAGTACGCAGCAACCAAGAAAGTCCCCGTCTCCGTCTCCCACACCGAGCCCGTAACCGTCGCCGCCGAGCAAGGGCTCATCGGCCTCCTCGCTTACGGCACCCTGATCGTCGTGGCCCTATGGACCATGGGTTCCGGACTGACCCCCGGCAGGGAGGGACGAGGTGTCCCCCTCCGAAAACTTGTGAGCTCACCCCGAAACGAACCCGAGAGGTCCTCCCAGCGCGGGTTTGCGGAGGGGGGGACCTCGTCCCTCCGGATATCCCGGGCAGCAGTCCTAGCCGCCTTCATCGCGCTCCTAGTCCACACGATGGCCTACGCCGGCTTCTATGAGGACCCGATCGCCTGGGTCCTGCTGGCGGTTGGCGCCTCGCTCGCGGCAGCCCCCACGGTCCGCCCCCCGGCTTAGGCTCAACGCGTGTCGGGCTACCTCCGCCGCCTCGCGACGACCGGCGCCGCCTACACCGCGGCGAGCGTCTTCTCGAAGCTGATCGCGGTCGCGCTGCTGCCGCTCTACACGCGCTACCTGAGCCTCGATGACTACGGTGCCGCGGAGGTGATGTTCGCCGCCGTCGTCACGGCCAGCATCGTCGTCCGCTTCGGCACGATCGAGGCGCTGCTGCGCTTCTACTACAAGGACGCCGAGGATCCGGCGAAGGTCGTCTCGACCTCCTTCGCCGCGTTGTTCTGGGTTTCCACCGCAGCCGCGTTGATCGCGCTGCCCTTCGCCGGGTCGATCTCCGAAGCGCTGCTCACCGAAGAAGCCGCGATGGTGGCGTCGCCCGCCGAACTCGGCCGGATCGCGATCGGCGGGCTCTGGGTGCTGACGATGTTCGAGTACCTGCTCACCCTGTTCCGACTCGAGGAGCGCGCCCGCGCCTTCTTCACCGTGACGATCCTCAACGTGCTGACGACGATCGGCCTGACCGTGATCCTCGTCGTCGGCCAGGGCGAGGGCGCCCGCGGCCTGCTGCTCGGCAGCTACGCCAGCGGCGGCGCCTTCGTCCTCGGCCTGATCTTCGTCCACCGTCGGCGCCTCTCGCTCTGGATCGACGGTCCGCTGCTGCGGCGGATGACCCGCTTTGGCCTGCCGACGATGCCGGCCGAGCTCTCGCTCTACCTGCTCAACTTCGTCGACCGGATCGTCATCGTCCACTACGCCGGACTGCCCGAGGCCGGCCTTTACTCGCTGGCGGTCAAGTTCGCCCAAGGGGTCAACGTGCTGGTCCGCGGCTTCCAGCTCGCCTGGCCGCCGCTCGCCTACTCGATCGGCGACGACGGCGAGGCCCGCCGCGCCTACGCGGCCGTCGTCACCTGGTTCGTCACCGGCTGCGCCTTCGTCGTTACCGGCATGTGGCTGTTCTCGCGCTGGATCGTCCGCGCCCTGGCGGCACCGCAGTTCTTCGACTCCTACGAAGCGATCGGCCTGATCGCCACCGGCGTCACCCTCTACGCGCTCTACATGGTCCTGGTCGTGATCCTCGGCAGAACGGGCCGCACCGAGTTCAACTTCCCGGCGACGATCGCGGCGCTCGTCGCCAACCTCGCGCTCAACCTGGCGCTGGTGCCCTCGCTCGGCATCGTCGGCGCCGGCCTCGCCCTGGTCGCCTCCTACGTCGTCGTCGTCGCGCTGATGTACGTCTTCACGCAGCGCCTCTTCCCGGTTCCCTACCAGTGGGGACGCCTCGCGAGGGTGCTGCTCGTCTCCGCCGCCCTGGTCGGCCTCGGCGAACTGCTGCTACCGACGGAGGGCTTCGTGGGGCTTGTAGCCAGGATCGCGTTCTGGCTTGCCTACCCCGCGGTGCTCCTCCTCAGCGGCTTCTTCACCGACGAGGAGCGCGGCTGGCTGGCTCGCCTCCGTCACCCCGGTGAGCTGCTCGAAGGCCTGCGGACCCTCCGCGCCGAGCCGGCCGCGGTCGATGGTCGGATCCCAGAGGTCTACGAGGCCGAGCGCATCGACGAAGACTCCCGCATGTAGGCGCGGTCGCGGAGGCTCTCACCGCGGCTGGGGCCCAGCGCCTGTCGAGCGTGCGCCCAGTAGACCCGAGCCGGCTGGTTGGGGAGGACCGTGGCGGCCAGGGCGCGTATCGCGTAGGACCAAGCGGTGAGGATGCGGACAGCCAGCGTTGCCGCTCGCCCGTGGTGCTTGCGCATGTAGAGGTCGCGATTGCGGTGGAATTCGACGATCCGAGGCAGGCCGGCGGCGAGGTCGGTGGAGAGCTGGTCGAGGTGGATTGCCTCCGCCGCGGGCACGTAGAGGGTGCGCCGGCCGGCGTCGGCCAGGCGCTTGCAGAAGTCGCACTCGTCGTAGTAGACGAAGAAGGCGGGGTCCAGGTAGTCGACCTGCGCAGCCGCTTCGCGCCGCACCATCAACGCGCTCGACTGCGCCCAGTCAACCGTGCGGGTGTCGTATCCCTTGCTCTGCACGGTGAGCAGGCGGTGCAGGAAGAAGGCGCCGGCGAGCGCCGTGCCCACCCCGGGGAAGCGCCAGGCGCAGGGAACCGGGGCGCCTGCGGAGTCGAGCAGCTGCGCGCCTGCCGCGCCGGCGTGGGCGTCTGCATCCAACGCCGCCATCAGCGCCTCCGCCGCGCCCGGTCGCAGCTCCGAGTCCTCGTTGAGCAGCAGGCAGTAGCGACCTTTCGCTGCGCGCAGCAGGGTCGAGTCGTTCTCGGCCTTGCCGGCGCGATTGTCGAGGGCGATGAGGCGGACGCCGTCCCCCAATGCTCGCACCGCCTCGGCTGAGCCGTCCTCGGAGGCGTTGTCGAGGAC
>DAIRWC010000066.1:3570-8446 GCA_036802505.1 Solirubrobacterales bacterium | reverse complement strand
GCTCCAGCGCCCGCTCGATCAGTGCGTCGCGGTAGGCGCGGGCGGAGGCGAGGACGATCTCGCCGGCCTGTCCCAGCTGCAGCGCAAGCGCGGTGTCGAGCACATCCGAAGAGGTGAGGCCGTAGTGGATCCAGCGCCCGTGCTCCCCAACCGACTCGGCGACGACGTCGACGAAGGCGGCGACGTCGTGGTCGGTGACCCGCTCGCGCTCGTTGACCGCCTCGACCGTGAAGGCCGCGCTCGCGCGCGCCGCCTCGGCTGCCTCGCGAGGCACCGCACCCTCCTCGGCCCTGGCCTCGGTCGCCGCCAGCTCGACCTCGAGCCAGCACTCGAGCTTGCGCTGCTGGGACCAGACCTCGCCTATCTCCTTGCGGGTGTATCGGGATATCAACTGTTGATGATCCGCACGGCCAGCAGGCCGGCGTTTTTCGCCCCGTCGATAGCCACGCAGGCGACTGGCACCCCCGGCGGCATCTGCACCGCCGAGAGCAGCGCGTCGAGGCCGCCGAGGCTCTTGCCGAGGATTGGCACGCCGATCACCGGCAGGTCGGTGTGGGCGGCGGCGACGCCGGGCAATGCGGCTGACATGCCCGCGCCGGCGATGATCACGCGCAGCCCGCGCATGCGGGCGCTGTGGCAGTACTCGCGGACCAGCTCGGGATCGCGATGGGCGCTCATCACCCGCACCTCGTAGCTGACCCCGGCCTCGTGCAGCGCCGCGCCCGCCGGCTGCATCTTGGGCTTGTCGTTTTTCGAGCCCATGATGATCCCGACGTGGGGCTCGTCGACCTCGATCTCCTCGAACGCTTTCTCGACTGCCGGCATCGCGGTCGCACCGGCGCTCGGCTTCGGCTCCTCTGAGATCTCGCTCATCTCTTCCTCTCTCGGTTCTAGGGACATGTCAGCTGGGGACCCGCTCGACCGCACGGGCGGCGATGTCGGAGCTGATCTGCATTCCGTCGAAGGCGATCCGGCTGGCTGCATCGTATGCACGATCGCGCGCCTCGGCCGGCGTCGGCCCCAGCGCGGTCACGTTGAGCACGCGCCCACCGGCGGTGACGAGCGCGCCGTCGCGCTCGGCGGTGCCGGCGTGGGTCACCTCGGCCAGCTCCGCTGCCGCGGCGAGGCCGTGGATCACGTCGCCGCTGGATGAGGACTCCGGGTAGCCCGCCGAGGCGAGGACCAGCGTGACCGCCCAGTCCTCGCCGAACTCGGCCTCGGCGCCGGCCAGCCCGCCCGGCTCGCGCGCCGCCAGGCAGAGCTCGAGCAGGTCCGAGCGCAGCCGCGGCAGCACCGCCTGGGTCTCGGGGTCGCCGAAGCGGGTGTTGAACTCGAGCACCTTGGGGCCCTCCGGGCCGACCAGCTCGCCGGCGTAGAGGACGCCGTGGAAGGGCACTCCGCGCGCCGCCATCGCGGCGAGCATCGGCCGGTGCACGGCGTCGACGATCTCCTCGACCTCCGCCGCGCCGAAGCCCGGCACCGGCGAGTAGCTGCCCATGCCGCCGGTGTTCGGCCCCTGGTCGCCGTCGAAAATCCGCTTGTAGTCCTGCGCCGGCGCCAGCGGCACGACGTTCTCGCAGTCGCAGAGCGCCAGCAGCGAGAGCTCTTCGCCCGCGAGGAACTCCTCGAGGACGACGGTCGTCTCGCCGAAGCGCCGCTCGCCGAAGAAGATCTCGATCGCCTCGCGCGCCGAGGCCTCGGACTCGCAGACGATCACACCCTTGCCGGCCGCCAGGCCGTCGGCCTTGAGGACCGTGGGATAGGAGACATCGGCGAGGCGCTCGAGCGCCTCCTCGCGGTTGGTGAGGACCGCGTAGGAGGCGGTCGGCACGCCGGCCTCCGCCATCAGCTGCTTGGCGAACGCCTTCGACCCCTCCAACTCGGCGGCGGCACCGCTCGGCCCGAAGGCGGCGACCCCGGCGTCCTCCAGAGCATCGACCACGCCCGCGACCAGCGGCACCTCGGGCCCGACCACGACGAGGTCGACGCCGCGCTCACGCGCCGCCGCCACGATCGCCTCGACGTCACCCGCGCCGACGCCCGCCAGGCACTCCGCGTCGGCGGCGATGCCGGCGTTGCCCGGCGCGCAGAGCAGCTCGGGGGAGCGGGACGAGCGCGCAAGCGCCCGCACCATCGCGTGCTCGCGACCGCCTCCCCCTACGACCAGGACTCTCAAGCGCGCGACCTAGAGCGAGTCGGAGAGCTCGTCAGACGGCATCGCCGTCAGCGTCTGGCTGGTCATAGTCCCCCGCGAGCCAAGCTCCACAGAGACCTTCGCCATCGTCTTCTCATCGGGAGCCTCGACGATCGTGACGAAGTCGTACTGCCCAAGCGTCGCGTACTGGGCCTGAACTTTCGCCCCAATCTGTTCGACCTCCTTATTGACCTCAGCGACGCGCCCAGGGTTGTTCTTCAAGGTGCGTACGCCCTCGGAAGTCAGGTTGGTCAGCATCACATAGGTAGGCATCGCTTCCTCCTTTTGCGCTCTCGGCGGGGAGCTTCGAGCCTACGTTAGACGCCGAGCGCCTGCAGCAGCGAGAACATCTCGAGGCCGCCCTGGGTGACCTTGCCCTCGAAGTATTCGGCATGGCTGATCGGCGTGCCGGAGCTGTCGGCGAGGCCGATCTCGATCGAGCCGCCCGGCCTGAAGGTCGCGATCTGCTGGCCGGCGCTTACCGTCTGCCCGACCTGCACCGTGGCATCGGCCCCCTCGTAGACGAAGATAGAGCGGCCCTTGAGCGGCCCGTCGAGGAGCTGGTAGAGGACCCCGCCGCCTTCGGGCCAACCGGGGGCTTCCGTCGCCAGCACCAGCGCTTCGCCGATCGCGACGATCGGACCGCCGCCGGTGAAGTCGACGCCCTGGTCGATGCGCCCGGCGACGAGGCCGGTGCTGAGCGCGAAGGGGTTGAGGTAGCTGCCCGCGGCGGCGGGCAACGCGACCGACCAGTCGACGTAATCGACCTGACAGGTGCCCTTCAGCCGTTCGGTTTCGCCGAGCACGGCCTGCACGTACCAGGCGGCGTGGTTGTGGGCGAAGAGGCCGGCGCGGAGGCTGCCCCGCGACCAGATCAGCCGCGCCAGGGTCGCCGCCGAGTCAGCCGGATCGGCATGGCGTATGCGGCCGTCTTCGTCGCCGTCGACCGCGTAGCGCCGCCACTCGCTCGCTTCGAGCCCGAGCGGGCCGGCCTGTTGCAGCTGCCGCTTGGTCATCCCGCGGCCGAAATTGGACTCGAGGTGCGCGACCGCGGCCAGCGCCCAGACGCCGCGACTGCCGAGCTCGTAGCGCGCCGCCGCACCCTCGAAGGCGTTGAGGTATTCGGCGGGGATCCTGCGGCGCCAGGGCCGGGCCGCTTGGCAGCTGAGCACCTGGAGCTGCGGCGCCGCGATCAAAGACCCGGCGCTGCCGCCGAGCTGCGGCGCGTAGCAGCTGGCGTTCGCCAGGACCTCGGCCACGTACCAGTCGGCGTGGTTGTAGGCGTAGATCGCGCCGTAGGTGTCCGCCGGCATCCCGGCGGCGCTCAGGTAGCTCGCCGCGGCGTAGATCGCGTCTTCGGGATTGAAGGGATCCTTGACGCCGTCGCCATTGGCGTCGACGCCGTAGCCGGCCCAGGTTTCCGGCATGAACTGCATCCAGCCGACGGCTCCGGCCGAGGAGACGTTGAGGTTGGTGCCGAACGCCGTCTCGACCTCGTTGATCCCGGCGAGGACCGCCGCTCCCTGAGGCCCGAGGCCGTATGCGGCGGCGGCCCGCTGGTAGATCGGGATCAGGACCGGGGGAACGCCGGCGGCCGCGCAGCTGGACGAAGGGATGGAGGGGATCAGGGTGGTAGGGGGGACGAAGGTCTGCTGCGGGCTTGGCGCCGTGGCTGCGCCGGGCGCAGGCTTGGAGCTCGACCCGGTTTCGGCCTTCTGCCCACCGGGGTGCGCCGCAGTGCCGCCGGTCGGTTTCGGCGCCGGCGGTTCCGCGGGGGGAGCGACCAGCGTTGCCCCTTCCTTCACCTGGGGGGTCACGGGGGCCGGGACCGTCGTCGTGCTCGCCGGCGGCGGCGCTTCGACCGGCGGCGATTCGGTCGAGGTGGGGGCCGCTGGGGACGGCGGCGGCGCTTCGTCCGCCGACGCGGTGGCTGCCGTCAGCGCGGCGCCGATCGCGGCTGCCGCCAGGGTGTTGCGAATTCGTCCCATGCTCAGCCCAGCACGTCTACGACTTTCCAGTTGCCGCTCGTGTCGGCCTGCAGGCTGAGCCGCAGCTCGCTGGTCAGGCCGACCCGCAGCAGCGAGACGCTGACCGTGTAGGCCTTGCCGGCACGGGGGCCGGGGACGAGGTTGACGACCCGCGCCTTCGGCACCTTGGCATCGGCGGGCAGGCGCGGCGGGCGTTCGCCGAGCGCTTTCGCCAACTCCGGGGTCGTGGTCTCGCCGAAGACGGCCTTCGCCTGTGCCGGCCGCTTGCCGACCTCATAGAAGACGAAGGCCTCGGAGAAGCGGCGCGCCACCTTCATCGCCGCCGGCCCGGCCGGCACCGGCTTGGCGCTGGAAGTAGTTGCCCCGGCGCCGTCTTCCGAAGGCATCGCTTCGGTACTCGTTTCGGCGGCGCCCTGGGGCGCTTCGGGTTCCGCCGCCGAGTCGCCCCCGGCCGCCTTCGAAACGCCGACCCCATGGCCGACCCCGAAGCTGGGCGCGGCGCCGTGCAGAGCCGGGGCCTGCGGTTGCGAGGTGCTGGGTTGGGGCGCCGCGGTGGTGGGGGAAGCGACGGGCGTTACCACCGCGACCCGCGTGGTCGATTCTTCGTCGCCAGGGTGCAGGAGCGCGCCCGCGACGACCGCTGCCACCGCGATCGTGGCCAGCGCCGCCGCACCGGCGCCGCGGCCGGACGGCG
>DAIRWC010000066.1:0-3560 GCA_036802505.1 Solirubrobacterales bacterium | reverse complement strand
CGTCCAGCCCGCGAGCCGCTCGCGCAGCGGCCAGAGCAGGCCGCGCTCGACCGACCAGGCAGCCCGCTCGAACGGCCAGCGGACAATGTCGGCAAGGCCACTGAGAAAGCGCACGCTGCGCCCCCTCGGATTCCGGTTGATGTGACCTCGTCTCAACATCTCTTTGAAGCGCACACAGCTTACGTCGGAATCTGCTCCCTATTCCTGTAGCCCGGTTAGTTGGATTGCGTATCCCAGAAACCGCGTAGCACTGCTTAGCAGCGGTCTTTGAGGGGTGGCTAAATGTCTCGTTGCTAATTAACAAGCAACTATGTATCATGCAAACATGCTCGTAAAGCCGAAAACGATGATCGACCGAGACCTCGAATGGTCGGCCTTCGAACGGTTTGCCGACCGTCGGCAGCGCCTGGCGATCGTCTACGGACCGCGACGCGTCGGCAAGTCCTTCCTGCTCGACGCCGTTTGCGAGGCGACGGACGGACGCCGCTACCAGGCGATCACCGGAGTTGCCGCCACCCAGCTGGCCGACTTCGGGCGCGAGCTCGGCGAGTGGCTCGGCGCCGGCCCGCTGCGCATCGACGGCTGGGCCGACGCCCTCGATCGGCTCGCCCGTGTCGAGATCCCGTTCGTCGCCCTCGACGAGCTCCCGTACCTGACCGAGGTCACACCCGAGCTGCCCAGCCTTTTGCAGCGCTATGTGGACGCCGGCGAGGGCCCGTCGCTGATCCTCTCCGGCAGCGCTCTCTCGGTGATGAGCGACCTGGTCGAGGCGCGAGCCCCGCTTTACGGACGTGCGGCCGCGGTGGTCGTCCCCGCTCCTTTCGCCGGGGGGGACCTGAGCGCCCTCTGGGGTACACGCGACCCGCTTGCCAGCCTGTGGATCGATGCCGCGCTGGGCGGCCTGCCGGGCTACCGGCCCCTGGTCGAGCCTCCAGGCTCCGACCGCGATGCGTGGATGGTCGAGGAGGTGCTGGCACCCGCATCGCCGCTGCTCGATGCGGCCGAAGCGGACCTGGCGAACACCCCCCACCTACCGGCGCTGCGCGGCGTTTACCGTGCGATCCTCGGCGCGATCGCCGGGGGCGAGCGGACCTTTGCCGCGATATCGCGCGTCGCCGGGCTGCCCTCGGGAGCACTCAGCCGCCCGCTGGCCACACTGCAACGCGCGGGACTGATCGAGCGCGTTCCCGATCCCTTGCGCTCGCGCCGCGACCGCTACGAGCTGGCCGACCCTCACCTGCGCCTCTGGCTCTCGATCGTCGCCCCGAACCGCTCGCGACTCCAGGCCGGTGCAGCTGCCGATGTGTGGAGCCGGGTCGGCGCGACGACCTGGCCCTCGCAGGTGCTGGGCCCGCGCTGGGAGGCGGTCGCCCGCGCTCACCTCGCCCGGGGGGGAGAGAAGCGGCTGGAAGCGGTCGACGTGGTCGGGGCAACCACGGTCTCCGACCGGGCCCGGCGCCAGAGCCATGAGGTCGACCTGGTGGCGATGCGCGGCGAGCAGGTAGTAGCGATCGGCGAGGCAAAGCTACGGAAGCTCGGTACGGACGATCTAGAGCGGCTACTCCGCGTCAGGGACCTCCTCGATGCCCCCGCTGCCAAGCTCGTGCTCGCTTCGGCCACCCAGGTCGACGTCCAGCACCCCGACCTCCTCGCGGTCGAACCCCATCACGTCTACACCTGAGCCATCTCGAACGTCAGATCGCCGTCGGACGCGTCGACCCGCACCGTGTCGCCCTCGCCGAACTCGCCCTCGAGCAGCTTCAGCGCCAGCTTGTCGACCAGCTGCTTCTGGATCACCCGCTTCAGCGGGCGGGCGCCGTAGGTCGGGTCGAAGCCGAGGTTGCCGAGCAGGGTCCGCGCGTCCTCGCTCAGCTCGATCTCGATCCCGCGCTCGCGCACGCGGCCGACCAGCAGGTCGACCTGCAGCTCGACGATGCGGCCGATGTCGGCCTTGGAGAGGCGGTGGAAGATCACCGTGTCGTCGATCCGGTTGAGGAACTCCGGCTTGAACGTCGTCGCCAGCACCTCTTCGATCCCCTCGCGGATCTTCTCGTCGACCGCCTCGCCGACGATCCGGTCGCTGCCGACGTTCGAGGTCATGATCAGCACCGTGTTGGTGAAGCTGACGGTGCGCCCCTGGCCGTCGGTCAGCCGGCCGTCGTCCATGATCTGCAGCAGCGTGTTGAAGACGTCGGGGTGGGCCTTCTCGATCTCGTCGAGCAGCACCACCGCGTAGGGCCGGCGGCGCACCGCCTCGGTCAGCTGGCCGCCCTCCTCGTAGCCGACGTAGCCGGGCGGCGCGCCGATCAGCCGCGCGACGGTGTGCTTCTCCATGTACTCGGACATGTCGAGGCGGACGATCGCCCCCTCGGAGTCGAACATGAACTCCGCCAGCGCCTTCGCCAGCTCGGTCTTGCCGACCCCGGTCGGGCCGAGGAAGAGGAAGGAGCCGATCGGCCGGTCGGGATCGGAGAGGCCGGCGCGGGAGCGGCGCAGCGCGTTGGAGACGGCGGAGGTCGCCTCGTCCTGGCCGATCACCCGCTCGTGCAGGCGGGTCTCCATCTTGAGCAGCTTGCCGACCTCGCCCTCCATCAGGCGGGTGACCGGAATTCCGGTCCATTTGGCGACGACCTCGGCGACGTCCTCCTCGGTCACCTCGTCGGCGAGCATCGAGCCGCCTCCGGCGGCATGCAGCTCGGCGATCCGCGCCTCTTGCTCGGCGACCGCCTTCTCCAGCTCGGGAATATCGCCGTAGCGCAGCTTCGCGGCCTGCTCGAGGTCGGCGTCTCGCTCGGCCCGCTCGGCTTCACGTCCAGCCTCCTCCAACCGCGCCTTTGCCTCTTTGATCGAGTCGATCGCCCCCTTCTCGTTCTGCCAGCGGGCGTTCATCTCGTTGAAGCTCTCGTTCAGCTCGGCCAGCTCTGCTTCAAGCGCTTCGATCCGCGCCTTCGATGCCTCGTCGGTCTCTTTCTTCATCGCCGCGCGCTCGATCTCGAGCTGCTGGATGCGACGCTTGACCTCGTCGATCTCGGTCGGCATCGAGTCGATCTCGATCTTCAGCCGCGAGGCAGCCTCGTCGATCAGGTCGATTGCCTTGTCGGGGAGGAAGCGGTCGGCGATGTAGCGCTCCGACAGGGTCGCCGCGGCGACGATCGCCGCGTCGGTGATTCGCACCCCGTGGTGGTTCTCGTAGCGCTCCTTGAGGCCGCGCAGGATCGCGATCGTGTCGTTGATGTCGGGCTCGCCGACGAGCACCGGCTGGAAGCGCCGCTCCAGCGCCGCGTCTTTCTCGATGTGCTTGCGGTACTCGTCGAGGGTGGTGGCGCCGACGGCGCGCAGCTCGCCCCGCGCCAGCATCGGCTTCAGCAGGTTGGCGGCGTCGACCGCGCCTTCGGCGGCACCGGCGCCGACGATCGTGTGCAGCTCGTCGAGGAAGAGGACGATCTGCCCGGCGGCCTCCTGGACCTCGGAGAGGACCGCTTTCAGCCGCTCCTCGAACTCGCCGCGGTATTTGGAGCCGGCCAGCAGCGAGCCGATGTCGAGCGCGATCACGCGGCGGT
>DAIRWC010000065.1:0-8455 GCA_036802505.1 Solirubrobacterales bacterium | reverse complement strand
GTGGAACTCCACCTCAAACTCCTGACGGGCCGCGAGCTTTCGCTGAAGATCATCGCCGACCCCGAGGACCGCCGAGAGGTCGAGACAGCCAGCCGGGCAATCGATGACCTCAAACAGTCCGGCCTATTCACAGACCGAGATGACGACGAAGTCGCAGAACCGACAGCGGCGGCGCTTCACGCCGTTGCGCTTCTCACCTGATGGCTCAGCTAGGGACCCTTGCGCAGCAACTCGTCGGGTGGGACTTCTACCGCCTTGGCGAGCCGTTCCACCGTCGAGACCTTCGGGTCGCGCCTTCCCCCCTCGATCCGGCTGACCTCCGTGGCGTGAACGCCACAGCGTGCGGCGACCTGTTCCTGCGTCAGCCCACGGCTTTCCCGAGCACGTCGAAGGTTCCTCCCAAGGTTGCCGCCACACAGGGATCGTCCGTGCTGGCAGCCCATTCCGCCATAGGGAAGTTCACAAGTCAATAAATAGGAGTTTGGCGGCGGTTCGCCGATGCCGAGATCCCCTACCCGCCCTCCCCGGAGCTGCCCGCCGATGATCGCTGAGCGGAGGGCGCTTCCGGTTCATTTCGGCAACCGCCTCCGTACCTGCCGGAACCGAGCCGAAATCTCACAAGAGGCACTTGGCGAAATGACAGCGCTTCACCGCACCGAGATCGGGCTGCTTGAGAGAGGAGAGCGTGAGCCCCGGCTCAGCACGATCATCAAGCTCGCAGGCGCTCTGGAGGCTCCGCTCCATGAGCTGGTCGGCGGAATCGGCTGGAATCCGGACGGTGCCGGCCGAGGGGAGTTCGAGTTCCGCAACCTGCGCGATGTGCCAGGCGAGTAGCGGCTCGCCCAGGTGCGCGACCTGAGAGTCGGACGCTTCTGGCTACGGCATCCAGCACGAGAACGAGGATCAAGCGCGCGACTTCGACCCTTTGGCAACGGCACGGTGTTCCTCAGGTTTGGCGCTCGTTGAGGCGCGCCGCCTGCCTCGTCAGGTAGTGCTGCTCGGGAAGGCTGTTGGTGCGGTCGGCGGCGACCCGGTACTCGGCGATTGCGCCCTCCGTATCGCCGGACATCTCCAGCAGGTGGGCGCGGGTCGCGTGGAGGCGATGGTGGTCTTCCAGGCGCTCGTCCAGGTCCTCCAGCAGCGAGAGCCCCGCTTGCGGCCCGTCCACCATCGCGGCGGCGATGGCGCGGTTGAGGCTGACCATCGGGTTACCGGTCATCCGCTCCAGCGACCCGTAGAGGGCGAGGATCTCGCGCCAGTCGGTGTCTCCGGCCCGGGCGGCCTTCGCGTGCTCGGCGGCGATCGCCGCCTGCAGCTGGTACTCGCCGACCGCGCCGCGGCCGAGCGCGTCGGCGAGCAGCGCGGCGCCCTCGTCGATCGCCTCCCGGTCCCAGAGCGCCCGCTCCTGCTCTTCCAGGGGGATCAGCTCTCCGTTCGGCCTGGTGCGGGCGGCGCGGCGGGAGTCGGTGAGCAGCATCAGCGCCAGCAGCCCGGCGACCTCGGGGTCCTCGGGGAGGGCGAGGCGGACGATTCTCGCCAGCCGGATCGCTTCGGCCGAGAGCTCGGCCCGGGCCAGGTCGGGGCCGTTGCTGGTCAGGTAGCCCTCGTTGAAGATGAGGTAGACGACGCGGAGCACCGAACGCAGCCGCTCCGGCCGCTCGTCCTCGTCCGGCATCCCGAACGGCTCGGCGGAGGCCTTGACGCTCTGCTTTGCGCGGCTGATCCGCTGCGCCATCGTCGCCTCGGGGACGAGGAAGGCGTTGCCGATCTCGGCCGTGGTCAGGCCGGCGACCGCCCTCAGGGTCAGCGCGATCGCCGAGCCGGGGGTCAGTGCCGGGTGGCAGCACATGAAGATCAGGGCGAGCGTGTCGTCGTTACCGGAGGGTGGCTCCGCCTCGGCCGGGTCCGCGGCCGCCAGGTCCTCGCGGCCGCGCCGCGCCGTCTCGCTGCGGATGCGATCGGTCATCCGCCGCGAGGCGACGTGGATCAACCAGCCGACCGGGTTCTCCGGCGCGCCCTGCGCCGGCCACTGCGTGGAGGCGGCGATCATCGCTTCCTGCACGGCGTCCTCGGAATCGCCGAAGTCGCCGAAGCGCCGCACGACCGCGGCGAGGACCCGCGGCGCGGCCTCGCGCAGCAGGTCCTCGGTCTCGCCCGCTCGTCCCATGCCCATGTTCAGTGCTCGATCGGGCCCATCACCTCGCGGAGCTCGATCGACTGCTTGATCGGGACGCCTCCGGGGCCGGGCGCGGCGGACCCCCTGGCGGCGATCTCGATCGCCCGCTCGGTCGACTCGACGTCGATCATCCGGTAGCCGGCGAGCAGCTCCTTGGACTCCGGGAACGGGCCGTCGGTGACGACCGGCGCGCCGCCGTCGGAGACGACGAACTTTGCCAGCTCCGGCGTCGTCAGCGCCTGCGCCTCGACCAGCTCGCCCCGCTCCCGCAGCTCCGCGTTGAGGTCCTTCTGGTGGGTGATGTGGGCCTCGATCTCCTCAGGCGTCCACTCGCTCATCGGCGGCACGCCCTCGGGGACCCCTCCATAGTTCTGCAGCAGCATGAACTTCATCCTTGCCTCCTTTTCCGTCGCACCCGTTTGGCGCGTTCACCAGTCTGTCGGACCCGAAGACGAGTTCTCGACATGCGGTGCCAAGACAGAGCCCGAACATCGGCCTCTTTCGCGGTGTAACTCTGGCGAGCTACACTATGTTTTGCTTGCCTTCCAAGCACCCCCGAATCGCCGTCACCGCTGACCCCGAGCTGGGGGAGGCGCTGGCGCGTGTGCGCGCTGCCACCGGTACGCGCGAGGCAGACGCGACCCTGCTGCGACGCCTCGCCGTCGAGGGGGCGGAGGCCGAGTTGGAGGCTGGGCGCAACCGTCGGGCCACCACCGAGGCATTGTTCGAGGCGATGGACGGCGAGCAGTTTGACCTCGACCTGGCCGCGATCGATCGTCTCAACGCGCCGCCGGGCTGATGTCCGCGCGGCTCTGGGACGGGGCTGGTCCGGTGCTGGCTGACACGTCAGCCTGGATGCAGGCCCGCCGCGATCTGCGTGCGCGCGAACTGCTGTTGAGCGCTGTCGAGCGCGGCGATGTCTGCTGGTGTTGGCCGGTGCGTTACGAGCTGATGGTCGACGCCCGAGGGCCCGAGGGAATCGCTGCCGTCGAGCGCACGCTGGAGAGCCTGCGCGAGATCCCCGTGGATCGCAGCGTGCAGCGCGGGGCCTTGGCGACGATGTGCGAGCTGGCCGGCACCGGCTCGCACGGCGCCCACCGCTTTCCCCTCACCGACCTGGCGGTAGCGGTCGCCGCGCAGAGCGCCGGCATCGGCATCCTGCATTTCGACCAGCACCTCGAGCGCCTGGGAGATCACCTCGGAGTCGACGCACACTGGATCGCCCGACCCCGCACTTTGGTCGAGGCCTAAGACCGTCTCCTCAGTGCCGGCTGGTCGATTGACCCACGCATACGGTGGCAAATCGACCAGTCAGTGCCGCGCTACACCCGCGGACGGCTTACTTGGAGCTGGAAAGATGTCCGCCACGGCCGTCGCTGTGGAATCAACCATCTAGTCGCCCCGCTCCTTTGGCGAGCTCATGGAGATGGGCGTAGCGGCGAAGCGCCCGCAGTCGCTCCTCTGGCGTGAGTCGCAGGAGAAGCTCAGCCAGTTCGAGGTCGTGCGGGTCGGGCGTCGGCTCCATATCCGATTGATACCTCATCAGGTATCGCTGAGCCTCCGCACTGCGGTGTGACACCAGTGCTACACTCTCGACATGCCGACGAAACGTCGCCGACATGCGATCACTGAGACCCCGCCGGTTCAGGCGGCGCTCGACGAGCTGAGAGACGCGCTCGGCGAGGACCGGGTCGAGCTGGGGGAGCTCGTCGTGCTCGGAGCGGGCGCCAAGCTGGCGGCGCTGCGGGCCGAGCGCGACGGCGAGGCGACGCTGCGCCGGCGTCTGGCCGAGCGCGTGCGCTCTCGGGAGCTGCCGATCAGCCTCGACGCCGCCACGGAGGTTCGTGCGTCCGGCTGGGCGCGCCAGTGAGCGGCGGACTTCTTCTCGACAACTCCGCATGGGCGCGGTTGGGGGATCCGTCGCTTTCAGCCGAGCGAGCGGAGGAGATCGCCGCCGCCCTTGAAGATGGCCGGATTGCAACCTGCCTCCCGTTCCTGCTCGAGGCCGGCTACTCCGCCCGTAGTGCCGACGATCACTCGGACCTGATCGAAGAGCTGCTTGCACTGCAGACGATCCGGATGGACGAGGAGATCGAACTGCGAGCTCTCGACGCGCAAGCCCAGCTCGCCAGAGCGGCGCACCATCGGTTGCCACCGGTCGACCTGCTCCTCGCCTCGATCGCCGACCTCCGCGATCTCGGCGTCCTGCACTACGACGCCGACTTCGACCTGATCGCGGGCAAAACCGATCTGACCTTTGACAGTGTCTGGCTTGCCCCGCGCGGAAGCCTCTGAGGTCTGACTCGATGGTGACCAAGTTCCTCCGCAGGGCGACGAAGGGCGGGCGCAGCGCGCCGGCACCTGCCCGGCGGGCACCGACCGCACCGCGGCGCCCCCGCTCTTATTACCTGGTCGCGGGTGTGGCGCTGGATCAGGAGCTCGAACGGCTGCGGGCGCTGCCCGTCTTCGCCGATGGCCCGCTCGCCACGCGCAGGCCCGAGCTGAAGGTGCGGCGAGCCGGCAAGCGCCCCAACCGCCTCGGCTTTGCCGTCCCCGCTGAGTTCCGCCTTCAGGTCACCGCCCACCCGGGTATCCGCCCCGGCGACATCCTCGAGACGCTCCTCCACGAGCTGGTCCACCTGCACGTCGGCCGCGCCGCCGAGCCCCACGCCTGGCACGGCCGGACCTTCAAGCAGGCCCTGGCAACGGCGATGAAGCAGGCCTACGGAATCGCCATCCGCCCCCCGTCGAGCACCCGCCATGGGACCTACGCCGCGGCGATCGAGCGGGCACGAGCTGCGGTCGCCCTTTAGCGGCCTCGTCCCTGGCCGGCTTTGAAGTTGAAGGTCTTGAACGGCACCGAGGAAACGATGCACAGCGCGGCGCGGAGGAGCAGCTCCTGGGCCTGCCTCGGCTCGGCGATGATCCGGCCCCGGAAGCGCGGGTTGTATCGGGCTCGCGACAGGGTGACCATGCGGAGGTCGTCTGCTCGCAGGAGCTCCGCGATTTCTCCTTCGGCCTTCTTAGTTTTCGCCACGTACTTTGGGACCACTTCGCAGATCGGCTGAGCGCAGGCCTTGACCGACGGGGCGTTGCCCTCTTTCCTGCCAAAGAACTCGTGGGACATCCAAACCCAACAGTCCGGCAGGGCGGCCTGGATCGGCTTGTCCGAATCACCGATGTCGAGCCGTTCGTGGGCGGCAGCGCACAGCTCGGTGACGTCGAGCGCCTCGCTTGCCACCTTTCCGTCGAACACGCGTACGGAATTTTCATAGGGATCCTCGGTCCATTCACGGCATTTGTCGTGCAGTTTCGTCCAAGCCAGGTCGGGGTCGCGAGCCATCATCATCTGCTCGCCAAAGCCCTCCGACTGACTTGGGTGTTGGAAGCCGGCGTCGATCTTGCGCATGATCGTCTGGACGTTCCAGGGGAGGATCACGCAGACCCGTTTGCGGCTCCGTTTGAGAATTGGCCGTCGTGTCCTGACCTCGGCGATGTAGTCGGCGGTGCCAACGTCCTCGTGGTACAGGGCGGAGGCGTGGAGCTGTAGCGAGCGTTCGTCCAGCAGAAACGTCGGAACCTCGTTCTTGAGGATGAAAAGAAGCCCTCCGCTGACGTCGTCCGAGCCTTCCTCGTTCTCGACGGAATCCTCGCCTGCCTCATCAACCCGCGAAAGCAGGTCGTCGATCGAGCGCTGGAAGAGAGGGCTCGGCAGGGTGCCGTCGCGCTCCACTTCGAGCCTCTCAGCGATGCTGAGCTGCTCGAGTTTCACCGCCTCGTCCTTCCTTGCCCGCTTCTTCTTGCCGTAGGATTCGGGCAGCAGGTCGTCCTCATTTAGCCAGGTGGCTTTCAGATCCGCACGGTGTTTACCCGCTGCCTCGTTCGCCAGGCGACCGACCATTCGGCCTATTTCAGGTATCCAGAAGGACCGTTGTTCTTTTTCCGCCGTGTTTTCGGGACTGTCGCCGAGGAAATGCCCGAGGCCCCCGACCGTCAGCATGTTGATGCCGTCGGGGGGCCCGGAATCGAGCACGCTTTGCGGCCGTACGATCGGGTCGTTGCCGCCGGCGATGAAGAGCATCCGCTGGCGGAAGGAGACAAGCCGGGTCTGGAAGCTGCCGCGGTACTCCTGCTGGAACACCTCGTAGAAGGCCCGCTTGAGGTAGAGGAACAGGTAGGAGTTCATGCCCGCGATGAGGCCGTCCTTGGATTGCCTGAAGCGCCAGTCCAGCATCGCGTCGTCCAGCTCATAGCGAAGTGAGTGGAGAACGGTCTGCCACTCCTCTGGGTCGGTGAACGCGGTCGGTGCAAGCTCGCGCATCGCACCGCCCGAAAGCAGGGTCGAACAAGAGGAGACGAGGAAGGGCCAGGACATGAACACGGATTGCGCGGCGAAGCCGCCGAGGCTGTAGCCGATCGCGTGCAGGTCGGGCTCGGATCGGGGCGAGAAAGAGCTGCCGTCCGACTCCGGGTATTCGTCGAGCTTCAAGGCGTCCCGCAATGCCACGATCGACTGCTTGAACGCGCCCCGCTTCGGCGGCGACGGCATCGCCGGCGAGTCGGCCTTGTGATCGTCGATCGCGGCTTTGGATGCGTCGCGCAGCGCTTCCCACTCTCCGGCCATTTCTCTTGCCAAGGGGGTCTCGTTGAGGCGGCTGTTGCCAATGAACCTGCTCTCGCCCAGCAGACCGGATCCGGAGAAACAGTGGTAGTACGAGTAGCGGGCGATGCAACTGAGCAGCCAGCGGGTCTCGATCATGTAGCGAAGGAATTGCCGGAAGAGGTGCAAGCCGTCCCACATGTAATGGTCGAGAGGAGTCTCGGTGAGTCCGGGAGAGGCACTCCTCGTCAGGTGGCCCGGAAACGGCCTCAAAATGCAGACCGTGCCGCGATCCTCAGCGATGAGATAAGAGGCAAGCTGGTAATAGAGCGTCATTTTCCGCGTCTCATTGAGGCCGTTGTGCATAAGAAAGATCCGGGTCACTTTTCCCCGGCTTTCGGGGTGAGAGATGAGGCGGAGGGTGTGGAAACTCTCCACTGGCCCCATGTTCACCTGATCCTGGCTCAACCTGTGCAGGGCGTGGATCGGGGCCGATGGGAAGCGAAGGATCTTCTCTCTCAGCGGAGCCGCCAGCTCCCGGTCGGGCTCCTTGCCGCCGATTCGACGCTGCAAAAACCCACCCTCAGGATCGGCGGTCCAGGTTTTCGGCGCGGGCATCTCGCCCGGCCACCTGGGGACGTTCAACTCAAGCGCGACGTCCCGCTCCTCCATCGTAATTCCCCTTGCCCCGCTAAAAGAAACCCCCATTAATCAGGACTCTATACGACATTGCCACAATGGCACTGGTCCGGCAACGAGGACGGCCGGGTCGTGTCCCGGACGGACGGCGGCTCCGGCGTCGCGGAGCGTACGTAGGCGATCGGCCGAGGCTGCCTGGGCGGTGAAGTCGTCGGCGAACATCGGGAAGCGGTGGTCGTCGAGGCCGGAGGCGTAGTGGGTGACGTCGGCGCCGATAACAAGGCGCTCGCCGACGCGGACGGACTGGTGGCCGGGCGTGTGCCCGGGGGTCGAGAGCAGCTGGATCGAGCCATCCCCGAGCAGGTCGTGGTCGCCGTCGACGAGGACGACTTGGTCGGCGACGGTGCCGTAGTCGCGCGGCAGGAAGAAGTTCTTGGCAACCGCGGCGGTGTCCTGGCCAGCCTCCCACTCGCGGCGCTGCACGAAGACCGGAACCGAGGCTGGCAACAGGGCAAGCCCTCCGGCGTGATCGAAGTGCAGGTGCGTCAGCACCACCTTCGTGATCGTGGTCAGGTCGACTTGCTCGGCGACGTTCTCCTCAAGCTCAAGCTGGAACAGGGCGAGAGCGTCGGGCTGGCTGTAGTGACGCGGCGCGTCCTTGACTGCAGCCGGGTGCAGGCCGGTGTCGACGAGGATCCGCTCCTCGGCGGTCTCGATCACGTAGGCGGGAACCGGAAAGCGAACCTGCCGGTCGAGGTCGTCGTCGCGACGCCAGATGCCGGCGGCTGAGCTGAACCACCCGGCGTTGAGCATCTCGACCTTCATCGCCCGGGTAACGCTAAAGCCGATCGCCCTGCTGCGAGTATTACGGCCGTGTCGGTGATCGAGACCGAGCGTTTGACCAAGTCCTACGGAAGCTCGCGGGGCATCGAGGACGTGACGATCGGTGTCGAGGCGGGGGAGGTGTTCGGCTTCCTCGGGCCCAACGGCGCCGGCAAGACGACGACGATCCGCACCCTGCTCGACCTGCTCCACCCGAG
>DAIRWC010000064.1:6489-8512 GCA_036802505.1 Solirubrobacterales bacterium | reverse complement strand
CGGCGGGCTGGTCGGCGTCGGCGGCGGCGTTCTCTTCGTGCCGGCGCTGACGATCTTCATCGGCCTCTCCCAGGTCGAGGGCGAGTCGACCTCGCTGCTGATGATCGTCATCGTCGCCCTGGTCGGCGCGGCACGCCAGAACGCCTACGGCAACCTCAACCTGCGCGACGCCCTCGTGATCGGGGCGCTCTCACCGCTCGGCGTCCTGATCGGGGTCGTCGTCGCCAACGAGGTCCCCCAGCGCGCGCTCGAACTCAGCTTCGCGGCGCTCGTCCTCTTCGTCGCCTACGGACTGGTGCGGCGGGCCCTCTCCTCGCAGGCCTAGAGGCATGGCGCCAGGGCGCTACGCTCAACAGGTGGATTCACTCACCTGGCATGGGGATGTTCCCCAGCTTCGCTCGCCCGTCCTCGTCTGCGCCTTCCGGGGTTGGAACGACGCCGCCGGCGCCGCCTCGGCGGCCCTCGGTGCGGTGGCCGACTCCTTCGACGCCGACCCGATCGCCGAGATCGACCCCGAGGACTACTTCGACTTCCAGGCGACGCGGCCGACGATCGTCCTCTCCGAAGGACAGACGCGCAGCATCGAGTGGCCGCAGAACGATCTGATCGCGATCCGCATCCCGGGCGCCGACCGCGACCTCGTCCTCTTCGACGGCACCGAGCCCAACTTGCGCTGGCGCACCTTCTCGGAGACCGTTGCGACCGCCGCCGACACGCTCGGGGTGGAGATGGTGATCACGCTGGGGGCGTTGGTGGCCGAGGTCTCTCACACCCTGCCGGTGCCGATCACCGGCCTCGCCTCCGACGAGCAGCTGATCGAAGAGCTCGACCTGCAGCGCTCCAGCTACGAGGGACCGACCGGGATCGTCGGCGTCGTCCACGACTGCTGCCGGCAGATCGGCATGACCTCGGCGTCGCTGTGGGCGGCGGTGCCGCACTACGTCGCCGCGGTGCCCAACCCGAAGGCAGCGCTGGCCCTGCTGCGCCGCCTCGAGGGCCTGACCGGGATCGCCGTCGACGCAACCGAGCTCGAGGAGGAAACGGCGAGCTACGAGGAGCAGATCGGCCGCGCCGTCGCCGCCAACCCCGAAATCGCCGAACTGGTCGAGCGGATCGAGGCCGAGCAGGCCGAGCAGCTCGGCGAGGACAGCGAGGACCTGCCCTCAGCCGACACGATCGCCCGCGAGTTCCAGCAGTTTCTGCAGCAGCGCCGCGGGGACTCGAGCTGACACGCACGATCGCCCGCCGTTAGGGAGGACGCAATCCACTCCCGCGGGAATCGGGGTCGCACGCGCTTCGCGCTTAGCGACAATGTTTGAGCGCGGCTGACGCCGCGCGTTCGCCAGATTGCATGTCGCCGCTTCGCGACATTCCCGCGGGAGTGGATTGCGTCCTCCTTTCAGCCCGAAGCTGTGTCGGCCCAACTCGCTTTTGCAAGCTTGAGAGGAGTCCCAGCTTGCGTCGATAGAAAGCCCGGTTGTCTTTCGGGCGAATGTGGCCAAAGGCCGCGAAATGCAATCTGTCTTCCGCGCGGCGCAGCCGCGCTCAACCTCAGTCGCTAAGCGCGCCCAGCGCGCGTGCGACATCAATTCGCCCGAGAGACAACCAGGCTTTCTACTGCCCTCAGCTCTCCGCCGCCGGGCAGATCAGCTTGTAGTCGCACCAGCTGCACACGGTCGGTGAGGGGCGCGGCTCGAAGTCCTGGCCGAGAACGCCCTCGCCGACCTCGAAGACGGTGCGCTCGACCCGCTCGGCGTCGTCGGGCCTGACCGGCGCGGCGACCTTGTCGGCGTCGAGCACGTAGTAGTAGCTGCCGGTGTTGGCATCGAGGTCCCAGGCCTCGCCGGCGGCGAGTCGGTAGAGGGAGAGCTGCAGGTCGCTCTCCAGGGCGGCTTCGCTCTTGCGCTCGCCGGTCTTGTAGTCGATCAGCTCGTGGCTTCCGTCGGGCAGGCGGTCGACCGGCAGCGTATAGAACCGCCCGTTGCTGCCGAAAATGACCAGCCGGTCGGTGGTTTCCGCGGTC
>DAIRWC010000064.1:428-6479 GCA_036802505.1 Solirubrobacterales bacterium | reverse complement strand
CGGTCGACCCGGTCGACCCGGCCCCGCACGTGGTGCTCGCCGATGCGGAAGTCGAACTTGCGCTCCAGCCAGACCGGCTCCCCGTCGGACTCCCTCTCCCGCTCCCAGTAGAGGCGCATCGCCTCCCGTGCCCGGTCGCGGAACTGCAGCTCGTCGTCGCTGCTGCCGAAGCCGGTGCGCCGCCAACCCGTCTCGAACAGACCGATCAGGCGGCGTAGCCCCTCCTCGCCGCCCTGGTCGTCGCCTTCCTTGTGGAAGCGCTCGAGGACGTTGTGGATGAGGATGCCGAAGCGCTGGTTGATCGTCGGCTCCTGCGGGATGCCGAAGACCCGCCGGAACTTGTACTTCAGCGGGCAGGTGAGGTAGAGGTCGAGGTCGGAGGCGGAGAGGCTGAGGGCGCCGTCGCCGCGGCGCGGCAGGAACGCCTCCAACGACGGCTCCTGACGGGTGGCGATCAGCTTGCGGCGGCCCTCCCGCTCCTCCTCGGAGCCGAGCAGGTAGGCATCGAGCGAGGAGGCATCGAGCTCAGCCTGCTGCTCGGGGGTCGCGACCTGCCGTAGCAACCCGTTGACCGCCTCGATCGCCTCCTCCGTCGCCTCGTCGCCGGGCCGCTGGGCGAGTGCCGCCAGCTTCAGCAGCTCGAGGTAGCGGGCGATCGCCCGGTTGACGTCGACCGCGGTGTCCAACCGCGGCTCCGAGAGCTCACGGCCCGCTTTCCAGGAGGCCTCCAGCATCTCCTCGCGCAGCATGCGGTAGGTCGCGTGCAGACCCTCGGCCGGGCCAAACAGCTCCTCGGCGTGGGCCTCCTCGTCAGCGCCCGCCTTCGAGAGCGCCGCAGCGTAGAACTCCGAGGGCCGGCTCTCGCCGTCATCGCCGCGCTCGACCCGGGCGAGGACAAGGCCCCTACGGGCGGGCCGCCCGATTCGCTCGACTCCAGCCGAGCGCTCCATGCCGAGCACGAAGACATGCCCGAACTCCATTCCCTTGACCGCGCCGCGGGTCAGGCCCTGTACGGCTCCTGGTGCCGGCGGCTCGACCACTCCGGCCGGCTCGACCCCGGCGTCGGCGACAGCGCTGAGGTGGCGGATGAAGTCCCGGGTCGACCCGTTCGACTCGCGCCGCGCCCAACCCGCCGCGAGCTCGGCTAAACGCGAGAGTCCGAGCAATCGCTCGGCGACCTCGGGCTGCGCGGCGAACAGACGCTGGCGGCGAAGGCCGACGGCCTCCACCAGGCGACGCACGAAGACATCGGCGCGGCGTTCCTCCATTGCCGCCGAAGCGGTTCCGTAGAGCTTGAGGAAGGACTGAAGCCGCTCGCGGGCCTCGGGCGAGATCTGTGGGCTCTCAAGCGCCGCCTCGCAGCCTGAGACGAGATCGAGCTTGCGGCGCCGAGCGATCGTCGTCAGCCGGGCCAGATCGGCTGAGCGCAGCTCTACCGGCGGTCGGGTCAGCGCCCGCGCCGCCGCAGCCGAGTCGTCTGGATCGGCCAGAACCCGCAACCAGGCGATCGCATCGCGCACCTCGGGTCGCTGGAAAAGGGCTGCCGGGCCGGAGAGATGGAATGGGATGCCACGCTCTTCCATCGCAGCGGCAACAAGACCTCCGCGGGCCGGATCGTCGACCAGCACGCAGATCTCTTCCGGCTTGGTTCCCCCCGCAAGTAGATGCTCGGCCTCTCGCGCGACTGCTTGGGCTTGCGCACGCTCGTTGCTGCAGCGCCAGAAGTTCGTCCCGGGATCCCGGAATTGCTCGGTCAACTCGACCGTCGCCGAGAAACCCAGCGCCCACTCGGACAGCCCCTCCCCTGCGCCTCCAGCGTCCAAGGCATACAGCTGATTCGAGTTGTCTTCCCGCAGCGCCACGAGGATCGCCCGCTGGGCCGGGGTCGTGTCCTCCAGCTCGTCGATCATGATGTGCTCGAAGCGGTGGGCGATCTCCGCGCGGACGGCCGGACGCTCCGCGAAGAGGCCGTTGAGACTGAGGTAGACATCGCCGCGATCGAGGCTGCAGGTGCCCGCAAGGAGCCGATCGTGCGCTGCGATCAGCTCGGCGAGCTCGGGATCGGGGGGATCGGAGCCCGCCTTGACTTCGTCTATCTGTTCCAGCAGGCGCGTCAGCAGGCCGGCGGGGTTGCCGCGGATCTGCTGGTTCCTGAGGGGTAGCTCGTCGAGGTGGTCGAGGAGCAGTGCGAGGCGCTCGGCTTGGCCAAGGACGTCAAAGAACGGATCGAGGCCCGCAGCCGTCGAGTACTCCCGCAGGATGCGCTCGCAGAGCTGCTCCCAGGTGCCGATCCAGAGCTCCTCGAGTGGGCGGTCGAGTAGCTGCTCGACCCGCTCGTGGAGACGCTGCGCGGTAGCCCGCGTCGATGCGAGTACGAGGATCCGGTCCGGCCTCGTCCCTTCGCCGACGAGGCTCTCGAAGCGACGGGCCAGCACCTCGGTCTTGCCGGTCCCCGCCTCGCCCGTCAGCAGGAGCGGGCCGGAGCGGTGGCGGATCGCGCGCTCCTGGGGCTCGGCGAGGGCAAGCATGATCCAACGCTACCGAGTGGCAGCCGTCCATAGGATGAGCGTGATGGACATTTTCTCCGCAGACTGGCCGGGAATCTGCCGCCGCATCGTCGCCGCGCAGCAGCGCCTGTTCGAGCAGACCCCCGGACGGGAGGCGCGCACCGAGTACGAGGGGGTGGGCGAGGGCGGCGATCGCAGCCTCGTCATCGACCGCCGCTGCGAGGACGAGGTCTTCGCCGAGCTCGAGCAGCTCGCCGATTCGGGAGCGTCGTTCGTGGCGATCTCCGAGGAGCGGGGCGAGGCGGTCTTCGGCGAAGGCGGGCCCGCCCGCGTCGTGATCGACCCGATCGACGGCTCGCTCAACGCCCGTCGCACGCTTCCGTCGCACAGCCTCAGCATCGCGGTGGCGTCGGGTCCCTCGATGGCCGATGTCGAGTTCGGCTACGTCTACGACTTCGGCGCCGGCGAGGCCTTCGCGGCAACCAGGGGAGAGGGTGCGACGCTCGCTGCCGGCCGGATCGAGGTCGCCGACGACGCCGAGAAGCTGGAGCTGCTCGGAGTCGAGTCGGCCGAGCCGGGACGTCTGCAGCCCGTTGCCGCGGCGCTCGAGGGCAGTGTCTACCGGTTGCGGGTGATCGGATCGATCGCGATCACCGCTGCCTACGTCGCCGCCGGTCGGCTGGACGGAATGGTCAGCCTGCGGCCCTGCCGTTCGGTCGACGCTGCCGCCGCGCAGCTGATCGTGCGCGAGGCAGGCGGTCTCGTGGCTTTCGGCGATCTGGCCCTGAGCGAGGCCGACCTCGGCCTCGACGCTCGCTACCCGATCGCCGGGGCTGCGGGGGAGCGGGGTCTGGGCGTCATCCGTAACGCATCGGGGAAGCTGGTTTAGAACAGGTGTTCGGAAGAACGTATGTTCGCTAGACTCGCGAACTCCCCCGCCCCATAACCACCCCGAAGGGATGATCTTCATTGGCAACTAAAGCCACTAAAGCAAGCAGCAAAAGCTCCAAACCGAAATCGCAGGCCAAAAGCACCCCCACCCCAGCTCCCTCCCGCGTCGAGCAAGCCCGCGCCGCCGCGCAAAGTGCCGTCGACGTGCCGGTCGGCGCCGTGCTCGAGGTCAGCGACCGCGTCGCCGAGTTGGTCGAGCCTTTCAACGGCCGCACGGCGGCCCAGAAACAGCTCAAGTCCTACGGCACGCAGCTGCGCCGCACCGTCAAGCGCAGCGAGCGTCGCGGCGCCGGCGCCCGTCGCAAAGCCGCTACCGAAGCGCGCAAGACCCGCAACAAAGTCGAGCGCGAGGCTCGTAAGCGGCAGCGCCGGGTAGAGACGACCCTGAAGCGCAATCGCACCGAGGTCGAGCAGCGCGTCCGCAAAGCGATCGAGGTCCCGACCTCACGCGCGCAGGAGCTGGTGGACCAGGTCGGCGACCAGCTCGCCGCTCTCCGCTAGCACCCTTCGCAATCAGCGACCCTGTACGAGGACTGGCCGCGAGCCTCCCGGCTCGTATGGCCAGTCCTCTTGCGTGGGCGCGTAGGCGCGGAACTGGAAGCGGGCGCCGCGGCTGTCGTCGTCGCTGAAGCGGTAGGCGTAGCGGAAGCGACCGTGGCTGTCGGTTTGCACTGTGCGGAATTCCGACCAGGGAAGCCCTGGGGTGCGGAATTGCAACTGCACTGCCTTGCCTTCGGGCGGAATCGCTCCGGGCGCCGCGTCGACTTTGCCGCGAAAGACCAGCGGCGCCGACCTTGGCGACGCCGGCCGATGCGTGGAGGCTCACGCGGCTCCGCACCCTGAGCTCGAGCGTGCGCGCCGCTGCGCGGGCCAGGGTTGGGCTGCCGTCGAAGCCGATCGCGATCGTACGGCTCGGACCCGCGCCGGTGCGGATCGCGAAGGTCCCGTCTGGAGCGGTCATCGTCGTCGATGTGCGGATGGCCGGGTGCGCTCCGGCGGCGAAGCGCTCGACCACCCGCACCGGCGTGCCGCCGAGGGGTGAGCTCCTGCCGGTGATCAGCCTGCCCTTGAGAAGAACGCGACGCCCGTAGGGGACGGTCCGCCGCGCGCCATGCAAGCGAAACCCCGCCCGCAGGGTCGTCGTCGCCTTGAGCGGGCTCGAGAGCACCATCGGCGCGCCGTTCAGGCGGCGGGTCGCGGCGGCGACATTGCCTGCGGCGTCGTATCCGATTGCCCGAAATTCGTAGCTCCCGGGGCGGAATGCGTCGGAGTCCCAGCGGGCACGCAGTTCACCCGGGCCTCCGGGCGCGGCGGGGAGCGTCTCGAAGCGATCGCCGGAGCCGGTCCTGCGCACGCCGATCGAGCCCCGTGCGGGATCGGGGCCCGCGAGGCCGTCGGCGATTCGCACCCGCAGCAGCTCGGGGTCGCGGGGATCCTCGGCGTTGGCGAAGGCAACGCCGGGCGGCGTGCGGTCGATCCTCACGTAAGCGGTCCCCGGTGCCCGATCGGCGATGCCGTTGGTCGCGGCGCCATCGTTGACGTTGCCGGCCAGGTCGCGGGCGTAGTAGGCGATTCGGTGTACGCCCTCACCGACCACGTCGGCGCCGACTGTCCCACCCGGCCCGACCGAAGGCGCACCTCCATCCACCTGGATCGCTGTAAAAGGCGCCGGTCCCAGCCCGTCGCGCTCCATTCCCGAGCCGGCGTCGGCGGCGCTCGCGGTCAGCTGCACGGTCCGGTTCGTCCAGCCGGGCGGTAGCCCGGTCAGCTGGGTGACCGGGTCGGTGGTGTCGGCCCGAAGCGCGGTCCATCCACTGGTCGCCGACTTCATCCCCGAGCCTGAGACGGCGACCGCGTGGAGGTAGCTGGTCCCCTCCGGCAGCGTGTCGATCTCCAGCTCGTCGCCCCCGACACCACCCCGCAGCGTCGTCTCGGCGTCGCTGCAGCGGTCGGCGGCGACGCAAGGACTCCCGGTAGGCGCCCTGTCGATGAGCACCGCGTAGCCGCGGATGCCTGAAAGCGGCGGCGGGCCGGACGGGTGGCCAAGGCGGACGCGGAGCGGCAGGGCCGGCCGCCCGATCCAGGTGGAAACTGGCTGAGGCGCCACCGGCGCCGGCCTGATGTCGTCGAAGTGCAGCGGCACGGTGGCCGCCGGGCCCTGCGCACCGCCGGCGTCCTCGAACCAGACTTCGGCGCTGTAGGTGCCGGGTGTCGCGGGGACGATCAGCGGCCCGATTCCGTCGCTGGTCCGGCCGATCTGTCCCTCGGCGAGCACCGTTCCCTGCGGATCGCGGGTCCGGTAGCGGGTCGCGGTCAGCGCCGGACTGGCGGGCCCGGGGCTGGTCCAGTCGAGCGAGAAGCCCCTCTCTGCGTGCCAGAGGTCCGTGCCGCCGACGACCTGAAGGTCGGCGGGGCGTGGAGGGCTCGCGAACGCCGCGGTCGCGATGGCAGCTGACAGGGCAAGCCCAGCGGTGGCGGCCAGCAGGCGCGACATGATCATGGCCCGAACTCCCCGGCCGCGCCGCCGTTCGAGCCTCCCGCCGGTTCGGCTGCCGGCGTCGGTGAGGGAGAAATCGCCGTTTTCGTCCGGCGC
>DAIRWC010000064.1:0-418 GCA_036802505.1 Solirubrobacterales bacterium | reverse complement strand
CGAAGCACCTTCTGGGGGTGGCGCGTATTCGACCGCTCCGGCTTCGCTCGTTTCCGGCACCGGTGGGGGCGATTCCGGTTCGGGCGCGGGTTCCGGTTCGGGCGCGTGTTGTGGCTGCGGCTCCGGTGCCGGTTCGTAGACATCGGGAGGTGCCGTCGCCTCTTCGACTGCGTGTGGCGACACCCGCTCGATCCTTGCCTGAGTGGCGTGCTGTGGCTCCATTCCGAGCGGAGCTGGCGCCACCCCGGTCGCGACGCAGGCAGCAGCGCCGCCCACCGTGCCGGCGCAGATTGCAAGCACTTTGGCTAGCGCGGCCATCCCGGCGCCCCGCGATCCCCCCGCAGCGGCAATCTGGGAGACGCCGGTTTCGCCCGAGCCCCCGCTGCCGGGAAGGCGCGAGTGCAGCCCGACGAGCAAC
>DAIRWC010000063.1:1971-8574 GCA_036802505.1 Solirubrobacterales bacterium | reverse complement strand
TGTCGCCGGGCGTGTTGAACCAGCGCTCGTTGCCGACGAATTCCGGCGCCACGCGGAGCACGGGCAGATCGGCGAGTTTGCCGTTGGCTTCGGTTTCCGGCGCCGCGCCGGTTGCCTCGGAGCCGACGCCGTGGCCGCCATTGCTGCGGATGTCCGCGATTGCGGCTTTGGCCGAGGCGGTGTCCTCAAGGCTCTTGGTCGGGTTGACGAGGAAGCTGGGCAGGCTGCTGGCGATCTGGTTCTGGAAGCGGATGTCGTAGTTGCCGAGCATCGCCAGGGCGACGAGGACCATCACCCCGCCCATCGCGATCTGCAGGCCGACACCGCGCTGGGCCAGCGGACGAACAACCCTGCGCCCGCCGAGCATCAGCAGGTAGAGGACCACCGCGGAGCCGATTCCATAGCTCAGCGCCACCGCCAACCGGCCGGTGCTGAAGGACTGCGAAGCGGAGACGGTAATGACGCCGGCCAGGATCGGCCCGGCGCAGGGCGCATAGACGAGGCCGAGGCTGGCGCCGACCGCGGTCCCGGACCAGAAGCCATCGCCCTTGCCCTTGGCGACGCCGGCCCGGCTTGCGAACTGGCTCATCCAAGCCTCTAGCCGGGCCGCCAGCGGCGGAATCATCAGGGTGATCCCGAAGCCGAGCAGGACGACGATCGCCAGCTTGCGCAGGAAGTCGTTCGGCAGGCCGAGAGCGGAGATGACGTAGACCAGCGCCACGGTGGCGAAGGTGAACGACACCGCCAGTCCGGCGACGATGCCGAGCGGCCGCCGCCGCCCGCCGGTAGCACCAGCGGAGAGTGCGATCGGCAGCACCGGCAGCACGCACGGCGACAGTGCCGTGGCCGCGCCCGCGACGAACCCGAAGAGGATCAGCAGGACCATCTCGTCACCTTTCGATTTCTGGACTACAGGGGGAGGTAGCGGCTCGGCTCAGCCTTCCATGTGGGCGCCGGAGGACCCGTCGTGCTTCATCGCTTCGCCTTCGTGCTTCATCGCATCGCCTTCGTGCTTCATGGCTTCCGTCGTGGATTCCGTCGTCGCCGCATTGGAGTCGCTCCCGCAGCCACCAAACGCCACCCCACCGCTCAGGGCGATCGCCGCCACCATCGGAATCGTCGCTGCCTGCCTCAAACGCATTTGCCGCTCCCTTTTCGAGTTGCCAGTGGTGGCCACGCTAGAACCGAAATGTGACGAGATGAGAAACGCCGTCCATCGCCGTGGAGCGGGCAAGAAGGACCTGGAGCTGGTGCGGGAGGTCGAGCAGAGCTCGAAGGCCGCGATGCCGTTGCTGGATGCAGCAGCCCACGAGCGTTTCCTGGCGGCTGCACGCGCCGAGTCAGGCCCGGAGGCGAGGATGGAGGATGGCCGGCCTGGTCGGTCAAGTAGTTCGAAGGTGCCTTTGGGAGCGTAGGATCGAGGAGACGGAGGTGGAGCACCGATGACCTACATCGCGTCACCCGATCGCTACGCAGGAAAGATGCAGTACCGGCGGACGGGCCGTTCCGGCCTCGACCTCCCCATTCTGTCGCTGGGCTACTGGCACAACTTCGGCGACGACCGTCCCTTCGAGGTCCAGCGCGCTATCTCGCGACGGGCCTTCGACCTGGGGATCGCCCATCACGACCTGGCGAACAACTACGGGCCTCCGTACGGGTCCGCGGAGATCAACTTCGGCCGGCTGATGCGCGAGGACTTCGCCCCCTACCGCGACGAGATGGTGATCTCCACCAAGGCGGGCTGGGACATGTGGCCCGGCCCCTACGGGCAGGGCGGCGGCTCGCGCAAGTACGTGCTGGCCTCGCTCGATCAGTCGTTGCGGCGGATGGGCCTCGACTACGTCGACATCTTCTACTCACACCGGCTGGACGGCTCGACCCCGTTGGAGGAAACGATGGGCGCGCTCGACACGGCGGTGCGGCAGGGCAAGGCGCTCTACGTCGGCGTCTCCTCCTACGACGCCGAGCGCACCCGCCAGGCGGCGGCGATTCTGCGGGACCTCGGGACCCCCCTGCTGATCCACCAGCCGTCCTACTCGATGCTCAACCGCTGGATCGAGACCGAGGGTCTGCTCGACGCCGCCGCCGAGCTCGGAATCGGCGTGATCGGGTTCACCGCCCTCGCCCAGGGCTTGCTCACGGATCGCTACCTGGCCGGGGTACCGGATGACTCCCGCGCGGCGCGGGACCCCGAATTCGACCAATCCTGGCTCAGCGAGGAGATGATCTCCAGGCTGCGAGAGCTGAACGAGATCGCATCCCGGCGCGGCCAGAGCCTTGCCCAGCTTGCGTTGGCCTGGGGGCTTCGGGACGAGCGCGTGACGTCACTCGTCATCGGCGCCTCCTCGGTGGACCAGCTCGAGCAGAACGTCGCCGCCCTGGACAACCTCTCGCTTGCGGCGGACGAGCTGGCGGAGATAGATCGGCACGTCATGGCCGATGGAAGCGTCGATCTCTGGCAGCAGGCGCGGAAAGGCGCCCTGTAACGGCCGTCGCCACGGCCCGTGTCATTTCGCGGTCTCGCTTTCGCAGCTGCTCCGACTGTTGCGCCGCCCCCGCGACCGGCTCGGGCTCGCTTGACGAGATACGCGCCCGCCGGGGTTCTGAACTCGAGCTTGAAGCCGTGGGTCCTCAGAATCCGTATCGCGACGTGGCGGTCCGCGATCACCGCGCCGATCCGGAGGCGACGCACATAGGGCGTCGGGTCGCTCGCGCGCCCGTCGAGGATGGCGTAGGTGCCGCGCAGCTCGGCCGGGGTGAAATGTTCGAGCCATCCGTCCAGCTCGACTGGCGCTCGTGGCGAGCGCCAGAGCATGAAAGAGCCGATGCCCGCGTAGGCGGCGATGTGACCATTGCGCGGCGGGTGATGGAGGGCGTAGTCGATCAGCCTTCGTTCCAGGATCGGCTCGTTTCGCGCCGGCCCTACCGCAATCGCCCAGGTCGCCGCCGCTCCGACCGAGCCGGCGAGGGCGAGGGCGATCAACGGCAGGGGAACCCTCGTCCGTCTGTCAGGGGCGAGCGTGGCGATCGCCAGGGCGACCACCGGCCCGACGAAGACGACGTTGCGCAGCGAGACGATGGCGAACGCGAGGAAGGCGAGGGCGACGAGGGCGGGTGTCAGCGCGGGCGAGGAGCGCCTCCTCACCCAAAGCCAGGCGACGAAAGCCGCCGCGATGCCGAGATAGGCGATCGCAAGCGGCGACTGGAAGGCGGGGCGCCACTCGGAGCTGGCCACCGAGATCGCGGAGTTGCGGAAGCTCGCCAGGTAGGAGAAGAGCTCGGCGCCGAGCGGCGTGACGAACAGCGCCGTGCACGCTGCGAGGACGCCGGTCACCGCCAGCAGGCCGATGCGGTGTGGGGCGACGGCGTTCAGGGCCCCCAGCTTGCGCTCGAGGACGAGGCCGACCGCCACGATTCCGAGCAGCAGCAGGCCGGCCACGAAACCACCGTGCAGGTTCGCCCACAGCGCGAACAGGGCCAGCGTCGCGGGCACCGCCCAGCGAAGCCGCACCCCTGGCGCGGAGTGCGACCCCCCTAGCCAGGCGAGGACGAGGATGACGACGAGTGCCGAGAAGGCGAGCATGCTGAACCCCGCCGCACGCGGGTGGACGATCCCCCAAAGCCCCGGGCAATAGATGATCGCGAGGGCGATCATCATCCCGACGCCCTTGCGGCGGCAGAGCCAGAGCAGCAGGCCCAGCGGCAAGGCCAGCAGCCCGGCGTAGGCGACGGTCATCCCGGTCACGCCGACCCAGCGGGCGAGCTGGTAGACGAAAAGCTCGCTCAGCCACTGCTGATTCAGCCAGGGCTCACCGTGGGCGATCGTCTGGAACGGGTCTACGCTCGCGAGCCCGTGCCCGGCGATGAAGCGCCCGCTCGCGAGTTGAAGGTAAAGGTCGCCGTCGCGGGTCCCATCGAGGCAGAGCATCGCCGTCGCCGCGAGCAGCGTCAGGGCGCCGATCAGCGCCTCGGTGCGACCGATACGCGGAAAGGGGATGCGAGGCAAGCCGACCAGAGGCGCGGACTACTATCAGTCAAGTCTCACGCTGCGTTTAGAGAGGCTTCCTACCCTGTCGAGACGGATCGGCCCAAAGCAAGGTGCAACTTGACGCTCCTGCGACGCATCTCAACCCGCCAACTCCTTGCCTCGACCGCTGCACTTATGGCGGTGGCAGTCGGGATGACCGCGGTCGCGATCGCCGCCACCGGGGGCGGCTCGGCGCCACCGCCGAAACCGCTCGACGAAGCCGTCCACGACGCGCTGAGCGCCCCGCCGCCCGCAGGCGTCAGCGCCCGCGTCCACTTCACCGACAACCTGATCGGCGAATCGGTGCTCGAAGGCTCCGACCCGCTGCTCGGCGGCGCCTCCGGCAGGCTCTGGGCCTCGGCCGACGGCCGCCTGCGACTGGAGCTGCAGGCCGATGTCTCGAAGAGCAGCGGCGGCGACTTCCAGGTGCTGGTCGACGAAGCGAGCTTTACGGTCTACGACCCGGGCACGGAAACGGTCTACCGGGGGTCGCTGCCCCAGCACGAAAAGGCGGGTGGAGATGAAGCCGGCAAGGACGAAGCTCCGTCACTCGCCAAGGTCCAGGAAGGGATCGAAGAAGCGATGAAGCACGCCGGCCTGAGTGGGGCGATCCCGTCCGACGTCGCCGGCCACGCCGCCTACACGCTGCACATCTCGCCAAAGGCCGATGGCGGCCTCGTCGGCGGCGCCGAGCTCGCATGGGACGCCGCCAACGGGGCGCCGCTGCGCGCGGCGCTCTACGCAAAGGGCGAAAGCTCGCCGGTGCTCGAACTGAGCGCGACCGAAGTCTCCTTCGGGCCGGTCGCCGAATCGGTCTTCGAAGTGGCGCCGCCACCGGGGGCCAAGGTCGTCGACCTCAACCCGCCGGCGCAGGGCGAAGGCGAAGCGGGCGGCGACTCCGCTCCGGTCACCGGGCTGGAAGCCGTCCAGACGAAGACCTCGTTCCCGCTCAGCGCGCCGCCGAGCGTCGCCGGCATGTCGCGCGACGAGGTGCGCCTGGTCTCAAGCGGCGAAGACGCGGGCGCCCTGATCACCTACGGCACGGGGCTCGGCGGAATCGCCGTGCTCGAGCTGCCGGCGGGCGAAGACGGCGAAGCGGGCGGCCTGCAGCTCCCGAGCGTGTCGATCGAAGGCGCGAGCCAGGCGCAGGAGCTGGAAACGCCGCTCGGCACCCTGGTCCGCTTCCGCCGCGCCGGCGTCGAGTTCACGGTCGTCGGCTCGGTCACCCCGGCTGTCGCCCGGGAAGCCGCGCAGGGCCTTTAGACGGTGGCGGGGTAGCCGGGTGCCCGAGGCGGCGCCGATCGAGGTCCGCGGCCTGGTCAAGCGCTACGGCGACCTCGTCGCCGTCGACCAGGTCGACCTGACGGTCGAGCGTGGCGACGTCTTCGGCTACCTCGGCCCCAACGGCGCCGGCAAGACGACCTCGCTGCGGATGATGCTCGGCCTGATCCGGCCCGACGCGGGCTCGGTGCGGCTGTTCGGCCGCGACCCGCAGCTCGGCGTCGCCGCCCTGGAGGGCGTCGCCGGGTTCGTCGAGGCGCCGGCCTTCTACCCATACCTGAGCGGGCGCGAGAACCTGCGGCTCTGCGCCGCCCTCGACGGCGGCGACGCCGCGGCTCGGATCGACGAGGTGCTCGACGTGGTCGAGATGAGCGGCCGGGCGAAGGATCGCGTCGGCGGCTACTCACACGGGATGCGACAGCGGCTGGGGATCGCGGCGGCGCTGCTGCGACGGCCGCGGCTGCTGCTGCTCGACGAGCCGGCGACCGGGCTCGACCCGGGCGGAATGCGCGACATGCGCGAGCTGATCCGCGACCTCGCCGCCCGCGGGATCACGGTGCTGCTCTCCAGCCACCTGCTGTTCGAGGTGGAAGAGCTCTGCAACCGGGTAGCGATCGTGCGCCGCGGCCGCGTCGTCTACGAGGGCGCGCTGGCCGAGCTGCGCGACCGTGCCGGGGTCAGCTACCGGCTGCGGACCGGCGACGAGGAGCGGGCGCTGCGGGTCTGCGCCGCGCAGGCGGGGATCGAGGAGGTGCGCGAGGCGCCCGGCGGCGGGCTGCTGTTCCGGGCCGCGGCCGAGGCGGCGGTCGGCGAGCTGTCGCTGGCGCTCGCCGAGTCGGGCGCACCGGTGCTGGAGCTGAGCCCGCGCCAGGCGAGCCTCGAGGACCTCTTCTTCAAACTGACCGAGGGCGACGACGGGGCCGCCGGGGCCGAGCGGATGGCGGCCGCCGCCGAGGAGCTGGCCTGATGCCCGGCGTGCTGACCGTCTACCGCTGGGAGCTGCGCAAGCTGCGCGCCCAGAAGCGCACCTACTTAGGGCTCGGCGCGGCGGTGGCGGTGCCGATCATCTTCGTCACCGCGCTGGCGATCCGCAACGGCGAACCGCGCGACGTCGCCTTCGGCCGTTACGTCCACGACACCGGCCTGGCGATCCCGCTGGTCCTCCTGCTGTTCGGCTCGGTTTGGCTCTTCCCGCTGATCACCGCGCTGGTCGCCGGGGACATCGTCGCCGCCGAGGATCGCGACCGCACGTTGAAGACGATCCTCACCCGCTCGGTCGAACGGCAGCGGATCTT
>DAIRWC010000063.1:0-1961 GCA_036802505.1 Solirubrobacterales bacterium | reverse complement strand
CGCCGCGAAGGCGCTGGCGGCGATCACCTCCGCGACCGCGGCGATCGTTCTCAGCGGCGTGGTCGCGCTCGTCGCCGGAATCGTCGCCTCCGGCTTCAACCCGATCGTCACCCTTTCGGGAACTCGTGTTTCCGCCTCCCACGGGCTCGCCCTGGTCGGCGCCAGCCTGCTCGTCTACCTGCTGCCGATCTTCGCCGTCGCCTCCATCGGGCTGCTCTTCTCGACCGTCTTCCGCAACAGCGCCGCGGCGATCGTCGGCACGCTGATGTTCTCGCTGCTGCTGCAGCTGGTCGGCATCCTGCCGGGACTCGGCGGCCTGCAGCCCTACCTGCTCAGCACCCAGTTCCAGGACTGGCAGGGCTTCCTCCGCGTCCCGGTCGACTGGGCGCCGATTCTGCGCGCTCTCTGGGTCTGCGCCCTCTATGCATTGCCGGCGCTGGTCGTCGCGACGCTGGTCTTCCTGCGTCGCGACGTCGCCGGGGAGTAGCGGATGCCCGCGGGCGAGGTCTAGCCGGTGTATGGGTGCGTCGGCGTCGTGCCTTCGGGGCCGAGGAAATCGAAGCCATCGGGGACTTTGAGGCGGTCGTGACCGCGACCGGGCGAGCCGGTGCGGCCGTACTGCCAGACGATCTTGCGCGCGTGCGGGTCGATAATGACCACGCGGTGGCGGTAGTCGTCGTTGGCGCAGATCAACCCGTTCGGAAGGCGCTCGGCGAGGCTGGGGTGATTGAGCATCCCGCGACCCGAGGCGGGACGGTAGGACCAGAGGATCTTGCCGGCGCGGTTGAATTCGTAGATGCCGCCGGGGCTCGTGTAGTCGGCGACGAGGTAGCGATCCGGGCCGAGCTGCTGGGGATCGGAGGGGTATTCGATCGGCAACTGGACGCTCCAGACCAGCTTGCCCGTGGGGGTGATTTCGTCGATGTAGGAGCCATTCACCTCGGAGACGAGGATGTTGCCGTCCGGTAGCGGCGTGTCGCCGTTGGGCGAGCCGAACGCGTGGGACGGTTCGTGTTCGCAGCGAGCAGGTTCGCCGAACTTTTTGAGGATCTTCTTCTGCGGCGAGATCAAGAGCACGCGACAGTTCTGCGCATCGGCTACCGAGATCGTGCCGTCCCGCCATAGATAGGCGTCGTCGGGCTCGTGCAGATAGCCCGGTTCGGAGCCGGCGACGCCGGGGTGCCCGTAGGACCACAGCAACTTGCCGGAGGGGAAGCCGAGCTGCACGATCCGCTCGTTCTGCTCCTCGTTGGAGATGATCTGCGTGCCACCGTGGGTGAAGAAGGCGTCGTCGGGGAAGTAGAAGCCGCCCGGAGGCGCCGGGTGTCGCTTGGAAGGGAAGCGCCAGAGGATCTTCTTGGCGGCGTTGACCACGAGCAGCCGATCGTTGCCGCGATCGGCGATCAGCAGGCGACCCGCAAACGGCGGTGGC
The DNA here is from genome assembly GCA_036802505.1 of Solirubrobacterales bacterium. Classification (GTDB taxonomy): domain Bacteria; phylum Actinomycetota; class Thermoleophilia; order Solirubrobacterales; family 70-9; genus VRUE01. Next base: position 529 of record DAIRWC010000063.1, on the reverse strand, counting down.
CCGGAGGCCGCACTCGGCCGCGTCGGCGCGGTTCCGGCTTCTTCCTTGGGCGCGGCCCGAACGATGTGCTCGCGCAACAGCACGACGCTGGACACAGCGCTGCCATCCGCCCCCTCGCCGCCGATCAAGTACGCAGTCGAACCGACGACAGCGGCGGCGCCATAGGCGATCGGCAGCGGGAGCCGCCCGGCCACTGCGACCGTGCCCTTGGCGGGATCGAAGCGCCAGATGCGGTCGCTGACGACACCGTTTGCTTCGCCGCCGAGCAGGTAGACGTGACTTCCGAGCTCCACGGCGGCCGCATGCGAAATCGGCTGGGGCAAATGGCCGATGACGTGCGCGGCGCCCTTCCGCGGATCCACTTCCTGGATCGCATCGCTGGGCCCGCCGTTCGCCAGCTCACCGCCGAAGGCATAGATCTTGCCGCCGCTCGCCGCGACGGCCATATACCTGGCCGGCGCGGGGAGCGTCGCAACTTCGGTGAAACCGCCGCCGTATTCGTGCTCAGGCAACGTGTGAACTTGACGCC
>DAIRWC010000062.1:0-8703 GCA_036802505.1 Solirubrobacterales bacterium | reverse complement strand
CCCGCCGCGCCCTACCTCGGCGCCCGGGACGTCGAGGTCGACCTCGACGAGGTCTTCCCCTACCTCGACCGCCACGTCCTCTTCAAGCTGCACTGGGGCGGCAAAGGCGTCAAGGGCGAGGCCTGGCGCAAGCTGATCGAGGGCGATGGGGAGGAGGAGGGCTTCGCTCCCCGCCTGGAGCGGATGTGGCGCGAGCAGGACTACCTTCATCCACGCGCGCGGCTCGGCTACTTCCCCTGCAACTCGGCGGGCAACGAGCTGATCGTCTTCGACCCCGAGGATCCCGAGCGCGAGCTGGAGCGGCTCGTCTTCCCGCGCCAGCCAAAGCACGACCGCATCTGCCTCGCCGACTTCTACCGGCCGCTGGATAGCGGCGAACGCGACGTCGTCGCCCTGCAGGGCGTCACCGTCGGGCCCGAGGTGACCGAGCTGATCGAGCGCCTGGAGAGCGAAGGAGAGTTCGCCGAGCAGCTCTTCGTCCACGGGCTCGGCGTGCAGTCGGCCGAGGGCCTGGCCGAGTGGCTGCATGCCCAGGTGCGCCGCGAGCTCGGCATCGAGCCCGACCAGGGCCGCCGTTACTCCTGGGGCTACCCGGCCTGCCCGGACCAGTCAGAGCACGAGAAGGTCTGGCGGCTGCTCGACCTCGAGCAGATCGGCATGACCCTCTCCGACGGCTTTGCCGTGACGCCAGAGCAGTCGACGGTGGCGATAGTCGCCCACCATCCCCAGGCGGTCTACTTCGGCATGAAGTCCGGCTTCATCCCCGAGGACAAGGCGCCGGACGAACTGATCGCCGGCACCGAGCGAGGCGGCCAGATCCCCCCCGAGCGCGAGCCGGTCGGCTAGCGATCGCGAGTTCCGGGGGAAGGACTCGAACCCTCGCTTCCTGGACCAAAACCAGACGTGCTAGCCGACTACACCACCCCGGATCGCGGTCACGAGCGTAGCGCTCGCGCCGGGGTCGATCCCGTCCGGGCAGGGGCTTAGGGTCGTTTTCATGGAGATGAGCGGAGCGGCGCTGGACCCGGATGTGCGCGCCGGGCTGGCGCGTAGCTGGAAGGCGCTGATGACCGTCGGCGTCCTGGCGATCGTGATCGGCTGCATCGCGATCGTCGTGCCCGCGGTGGCCGCGGTCGGGACGGCGATCTTCATCGGCTGGATCCTGGTCATCGCCGGGGTCTTCCTCGTCGCCGGCGCGTTTACGGCGCACTCGATCGGGTCGGTCGTCCTGCGTCTGCTCTGGGCCTTCCTCACGGTCATCGTCGGCGTCTGGCTGATCGTCGAACCGCACAACGGCACCCTGACCCTGACCCTGGTGCTTGGCCTCTACTTCCTCTTCATGGGCCTGACCCGCATCTTCGTAGCCTTCGCTGGCCGCGGCCAACAGGGCGCCGGCCTGGTCGGCTTGAGCGGCATAGCCGGCCTCCTGATCGGCATCCTCGTCTTGGCCAAGTTCCCGAGCAGCGCCGACTGGGCGATCGGTCTCCTGGTCGGCATAGACCTGATCTTCGCCGGCTGGACCCTCACCTCAGTAGCTCTGGTAGGCAAAGACCTGGCTCGCTCAGCTTGAGCTAGGGAGGCGTGGGGGTTCCCCTCGCGACCGCTGGGTTTTTCGCCATGGACCCACCACCTCTCGCCAAGCTGGCATTGCGAAAAACAGGACGCCGCGCACTCCAGGGGAACCCCCACGCCCTCCCAGCGTCGGCTGTTCTCGCTTGAGCTGAGAGCGACAGGACGGGGTGCCCCTGGAGTGCGCGGCGTCCTGTTTTCGCCGGCCCGGTGAGCGAGAGCTGTACCTGTCTGGTGGCGAAAACCCAGCAAACGGAAGGGGCACCCCGTCCTGTCGCTCCACCACTACGCTTCAGGGGTGAGCTCCCCCCTAGTGCTGGTCATGGCAGCCGGCGAGGGCACTCGTATGCGCTCGTCGACGCCGAAGATGCTTCATCCCGTCTGCGGGCGGCCGTTGGTCGCCTGGCCGATCCTCGCTGCGCGCGAGGCCGGCGCGGGCCATGTGGCGGCGATCGTGTCTCCTGGGATCGACATCTCCGCCGGCCTGCCCGAGGACGTCGAGACGGTTGTGCAGCCCCAACCCGACGGCACCGGGGGTGCGGTGCGCGCCGCGATGCGGCTGATCGACGAAGCCGAGACTGTCCTCGTCCTCTCCGGCGACCACCCGCTGATCTCCGCCGAGATCGTCTCCGGCTTCCTCGAGGCCCACGCCGCCTCCGGCTCCGCCGCGACGATGATGACGATCGAGCTCGACGATCCGGGTAGCTACGGCCGCGTCGTGCGCAGCGCCGACGGCGAGGTCGAGCGTGTGGTCGAGGCGAAAGCCGACGGCGATGCCAGCGCCGAGGATTTGGCGATCCGCGAGATCAACGCCGGGACCTACGCCTTCGATGCCGGCCCGCTCGCGATCGCCCTGGCGGGGCTGTCGAATGAAAACGCGCAGGGCGAGTACTACCTGACCGACGTCTTCGCGGCGCTGCGCGCGGCCGGTCATTCCGTCGCCGGGCACCGTGCCGACGACTTCGCCGTGACGATGGGGGTGAACAACAGGGCGGAGCTGGCCGCCGTCGAGGCCGAGGGCCGCCGCCGCATACTCGAGAAGCACATGCTGGCCGGGGTCACGATTGTCGATCCCGGCACGACCTGGGTCGACGCGGGCGTTGAGATCGCGGCCGACGCCCGGATCGAGCCCGGTACGAGCTTGCGCGGCGACACCGCGATCGGCGCTGGCTCGGTCGTCGGCCCGCTCAGCACCCTGATCGACACCTGTCTCGGCGCGAACGTGAAGGTCCCGCACTCCTACCTGGTCGAGTGCGACGTGCTCGACGGTTGCAGCGTCGGCCCCTTCGCCTACCTGCGCCCAGGCGCTCACCTCGAGACGGGCGCCAAGGCCGGCACCTTCGTCGAGATCAAGAACTCGCAGATCGGCGAGGGCGCCAAGGTCCCCCATCTCGCCTATATCGGCGATGCCGACGTCGGCGCGGGCAGCAATCTGGGCGCCGGCACGATCACCGCCAACTACGACGGTTTCCGCAAGCACCGCACGACGATCGGCGCCGATGTGCGGCTCGGCGTTGACACGATGCTGATCGCCCCGGTACAAGTCGGGGACGCCGCCTACACTGGCGCCGGAGCGGTGATCAAGAAGGACGTCCCGGAGGGGGCGCTAGCGGTGAGCCAGAACGACCAGAGGAACATCGAGGGCTACGCGGAGGGCAAGTCCGCCCGTGCCGATGAGGAGGATTCGTGAGCACGATCGAGCAGCGCCCTGAGGCGACGCCCAGCGAGGCGCCAACCGCGATCCCGCACGACTACTCGAAGCGGATGATGGTCTTCGGCGGCCGCAGCTCGATGGAGCTGGCCGCCAAGGTCGCCGGCAAGCTCGAACTCGACCTCGGCCAGGTGACGCTGAAGACCTTCGCCAACGGCGAGGTCTACTGCCGCTACGAGGAGTCGATCCGCGGCGCCGACGTCTTCATCGTCCAGTCGACCTGCGCCAACGAGCAGAGCGAGATGACCCCGAACGACGCAATCGTCGAGCTGCTGACGATGATCGACGCCGCCCAGGGCGCCTCCGCGCACCGCATCATCGCCGTCCTGCCCTGGTACGGCTACGCCCGCCAGGACAAGAAGTCCGCTCCGCGCGAGCCGATCTCCGCCCGCATCATGGCCAAGTGCCTCGAGGCCGTCGGCACCGACCGCGTGCTCACCATGGACCTGCACGCGGGCCAGGTCCAGGGCTTCTTCCACGTCCCGGTTGACCACATGACCGCGATGCCGATGTTGACCCAGTGGTTCGCCGACCAGGAACTGACCGACGAGCTCGTGATCGTCTCCCCCGACGCCGGTCGGGTCAAGACCGCGCGCAACTTCGCCCGCCGCATCGGCACCCACTGGGCGGTGATGGAGAAGGAGCGCCCCGCCCAGCAGGTCGCCGAGATCGGCTACGTGGTCGGCGACGTCAAGGGCAAGACCGCGGTCCTCGTCGACGACATGATCGATACGGCGGGGACGCTCTGCGCTGCCGCCCAGACGGTGCTCGACGAGGGCGCCGCGCGGGTGATCGCCTGTGCGACGCACGGCGTCTTCTCCGGCCCGGCTTATGAGCGGCTGGCGGGCTCGGCGATCGAGCGGATCGTCGTCACCGACACGATCCCCCTGCGCCCCGGCGCCCCTGACAACATCACCGTGCTCTCGACCGCCGGCACCTTCGCCGACTCGATCCGCCGCATCTTCACCGACGACTCGGTCTCCGAGATCTTCGCCGGCGAGAACCAGCTCTTCTAGTGCCCGACGGCCTCCGCCTGGTCGGCCACAAGGGCGCCGACCTGATCGCCCCCGGCAACACGCTGGAGAGCTTCTCCGCGGCCGTCGACGCGGGTGTCGACACGATCGAGCTCGACGTGCTCTGGACGCGCGACGGCCATCCTCGCCTGGCGGCGGCGGAGCGGACCCCGCTGATCGTCGCCCACGACTGGCACGACGCGGAAGGGCGCGATCCGCTGACCTTGGTTCAGGCGCTTGACGCCTTCACGAAGCCGCCGCTGGACAAGGTCGAGATCGACCTCGACATCAAGCTGCCCGGGCGCGAGGAGGAGATCGTCGCGGCAGTTCGTGAGCGCGGACTGCTCGACCGGGCGATGGTCTCGACCATGGAGTTCTTCACCCTGGCCAAGATCGGCGCGCTGGAGCCCGGCCTGCGGCGCGGCTGGACCTATCCCAAAGTGACCAAGGACTGGGGTTCGAAGCGCTGGGCGAAGCTGCCGATGCTGGCCGCCCTGGTCTGGATGCGCAAACGGCTTCCCGGCCTGGCGGCACGCGAACTGCCGAAGATGGAGGTCGAGGCGATGTGGGTCTACCACCCGCTTGTCAGCCGCCAGCTCGCCAAGATCACCGCCCTGGCCGGAGTCGAGCTGATCGCCTGGACGGTCGACGACGCGAGCCGCATGGAGAAGCTCGTGGCCGCGGGCGTGGACGGCATCTGCTCCAACGACCCCCGCCTCTTCACCGATCTTCCGAGTGCCGCTGAGCTGGCAAAGCTCCGAGGCGCTTCCGGTGCGCCTTTTTGACCCCTGAGGTACAAAAGGCGCACCGGAAGCGGCTACTCGATGGCGAGCATGCGCTTGATCCGGGATGCGACGGCGCCCGGTTCGTCTTCCGCTTGACGCCAGGTGACGCGGCCGATTCGGTAGCCGGAAGCGAGTAGGAACTGATCACGCCGTCTGTCGCCCTGGAAGGCGCTGCGCGTTCCGTGTGTTTCCTCGCCATCGGTTTCGATTGCCAGGCGCTGCTCTTTCCAGAGCAGATCGATCTCCAGCGGCTCGCCCTCGATGCAAAGCTTGACGTTGCACTCCGGCGCTGGGACCCCCGCTGCCACCAGCGCAGGCAAGAAATGCGCCTCCAAGACGCTGCGTAGGCGGGGCTTCCCTTCGTCATCCGTGCGCCAGACATCGAGGAGTGCGCGCAGGTTCGGGGCGCCGCGCCTGCGTCCCCTGGCAAGGACGCGATCTATCTCACGGATGTCGAGCAGACGCAGAACCGCGGCCTGCTCGACGAGGCGACGAAGTGAGGCAGGGCCTGTGCGGCCGGCCATGTCGACAATCGTGCGGGAAGGAGTCGTACAGGGAACCCCGTCCCGGAGTTCGATCTCCGCCGGGATGGGTCGGAGGACGTTGTGCCAGCGAACATCTGGAATCTTCCGTCCTCCTCGTCGGGGGGCGATCACGTCGACAGGAGTCGGTTTCCTGTCCCATAGCCCGAGTAGCTCCGATGCGCTTCCGTGCGAGAGCACGGCCCCGTCTCCACAGGCGAGCACCGCGGCCAGCATCAGACCGTGCCGTCCAATTGCGCGATGGCCGACCGCGAAGGTCCCGCGAAAGCACGGGTGCAGACTTCCCGTAGCGGCTCGCACAGAGATTTCGCGATCGCTGAGCCCGAGTGCTCGCAGCTGACGCCGAGAAACCACCCCGTGTTGCTGGGCCGCCAGCGCCGCAATCGCGTAATTCGGAGTTCCGGTGCGCCTTTTGCACTTCACAGGTGCATAAGGCGCACCGGAACGGAAATCGCCCCCCTTTGGACGAGACGTGTCCGGAGTTTGCTGGTCCCGGTCCGGCCGGAGCGGCGCGAGGTGTGGCTTGGCTAGACCGTGCCCGGCGTCGCCGTCGGCGGGGCGTTGCGGCCGCCCTTCTTGATCTTCACGGCCGACTCCATGTCCTCGGCGCTGAAGCCGCCGACGGCCTGGCCGTCGAGCGCGTAGCGGTAGAGCGCTACGCCGAAGATGCCGCTCAGGGCTTTGCTGATCAGCAGGGAGATAGCGAGGCCGATGGCGCCGATCACGACCAGCAGGGCGCCGACGAAGCCGGTCGAGGCCCAGACGAGGACGCCCGCCGCGATGACGATCGCGCTGGGCAGGACGCCGAAGAGGAAGACCGCGCCGCCGATCGCGATGTTGCCGGTGATCTGCTGCCCCCAGCGCGATTTGAACAGGTGAGCCGAGCGCTTCAGCGTCTCGAAGGGCCCGGTGCCCTCGATCGCGATCACGGGCACGGCCAGGAAGGTGACCAGCGACCAGGCCATGCCGACCAGCCGCGCGGCGATCGTCCCGGCGATGCCGCCCTGGTTCTCCAGCGCCCCCATCAGCACGCTGATCGCGGTCGAGACAGCCGCCCAACCGCAGATCTGGGAAAAGCGGCTGCGGGCCACGGCGAGCCCATCGCCGACGGTCGCCTGCTCGCCGCGAAAGATCATGTCGGCGGCAGCCGCGAGGCCGACGCTGAAGTAGAAGCCGACCACGCTGAGCACGTAGACGCCGATCACCAGCAGCGGGATCGCGCCGGCGAGCACGTCCTTGTCGAGGAAATAGAGCCCCGGTCCGAGGAAGACGAAGGCCAGCGGGATCGTGGCCACCGCCCCGTATAGAGGGAAGCGGGCCAGCTCGCGGTGGCTGTTCAGCACCCCCCAGCTTTTCTTCGTCAAGGCCCAGCCGCGTTTGATCCTGCTCATTGCGCCTCTCCTTCCAGGGATCGCTCGACAATCGGCGCCTGCCTCACGCCTCTTCCCTCGAAGTACTCCCACTCCTGCTCGCCGAGCTCGGTCGCGGGCGGGTCCGCGTAGATCCACTCGCGCATGATCCGGTGCCAGTTGCGCTTCGCGCGCAGCTGGCCGAGCACGGCGACGACGCCGATTTCCATCCGCCGCCCCATCAACTCCTCCGCCGGCATCGACTCGCGGCGCATCAGGTCGTAGTACTCGGAGCGGGGGTCCTGGGTCGACTCGATGATCTTCATCACCCGCTCCGAGCTGATCTCGATCTCGCGGTCTTCCACGAACCAGCCGCTGACCGCCAGCATGTGCTGCATCAGCCGTTCGGCGTCGAGCTTTGAGGGGTTCTTGATGAAGCCGAGCTCGTGCAGAGCGCTGCGGAAGCGCTCCGGATCGTCGTGGAAGGCGGCGTCGAGCACCCGCTGCTCAAGCACGATCTGCTCGTGGTCGAGCTTCTTGGTCATGCCGAAATCGAGGAAGGCGACCCGCCCGTCCTCCATCAGGAGGTAGTTGCCGGGGTGGGGGTCGGCGTTGAAGCGGCGCAGGTGGTAGATCGAGCCGAAGCTGCCGCGGAAGACGATCTCGCCGAAGCGGCTGCGCTGCTCGTGCGGCAGCTCCTTGATCTGCTCGAACGCCATCCCCTCGACGAACTCGGTGACCAGCACCCGGCGGCGCGAGAGGCGGGTCTCCACGTCCGGTACGTAGATGAAGGGATGGTCGCGGTAGGCACGGGCGAAAGTGCGCTGGTTCTGCGCCTCGTACTCGTAGTCGAGCTCCTCCATCACCCGCTCGCGCAGCTCGTGGGCGATCGCCTTGGCGTCGAGGCCGGGGGCGAGGGCGCGGGCGAGGCGGACGATCGTGCCGGCGTTGCGCAGATCGGCGTCGAGCGCCTCGGCGATCCCCGGGTACTGGATCTTGACCGCGACCCGGCGCCCGTCGAGCAGCTCGGCGCGGTGCACCTGGCCAATCGAGGCAGCGGCGAAGGCCTCGTGCTCGAAATCGGCGAACAGCTCGGAAACCGGCTCGCCGTCGTACTCCTCGAGCAGCACCTTCTCAACCTTCTCCCAGGGCATCGGCGGCGCTGAGGTGCGTAGCTTGGCGAGCTGCTCCTGGTAGATCTCGCGCTGCTCCTCGGGCAGGAAGTCGGTGTCGATGAAGGAGGCGAACTGCCCCAGCTTCATCGCCGCGCCCTTCATCTGGCCGAGTGCGCCGACCATCTTCAGCGCCGTCTCCAGGTGGCGTTGATCGAGCTTTTCCTTGCTGCCCTCCTCGGAACGGGCGACGTTGGTCGCCTTGGTCCCGGCGTAGCGGGCGCCCTGCACGCCGACGATCGAGCCCAGCTTGGCCGAGCGGCGGAGCCGTCCTTTGGGGATCTTCGAATCGTCGGCCACGGCTGGCAAGGTTGTCACAGCTACCTCGTGGCGGGCTCCCTTTCCCGGCTTTCTCTATCCTCTCCCGTCCGATGGCTCGCACCCGCGAAAAGCTGAAGGCCGCCGCACGCACCGATTTCGGCTCGCGCAGCTCTCGCCGCCTGCGCGGCAAGGAGCTGGTGCCGGGTGTCGTCTACAGCGGTGGCTCGGGGGCGCGGGCGTTCCAGGCGGGCGAACGCGAGATCCGCGCGGTCCTGGCCGGCGGGCAGGCGCTGTTCGACCT
>DAIRWC010000061.1:0-8734 GCA_036802505.1 Solirubrobacterales bacterium | reverse complement strand
GCCCGGCAGCGAGGAAGTCGGGCACGTCCCAGCCCGCCGCCCGCCTCAGCATGCTCGGAATGCCGTGCTCGGACAGGAGCCCCTGGATCATTTCCGCCTCGGCCTGCTGCTGGCCGTAGCCGACCTTGACCAGCTTGCCCTTACTCGACGACAAGCTCGGCCTCGACGATCTTCTTGTCTTTGAGCCAGAAAGCCTTCACGTCGGGTGCCTCCGGATCGGCGAGAGAGACGATCAGGTAGACCTGTTCGGGCCAGCTGACCGCCTCGTTCAGGTCGGTCTGTGAGGGATAGGCAGGGCTCTTGGTGTGCGAGTGGTAAATCGCGACCAGCTCTTCCCCCCGCTCGCGCATCTCCTTTTCGATGATCCGGTACTGGTCGTCCCCGTCGACCCTGTAGCTGAAGGGACTGGCGAAGGCGTTGCGGGCCCGGTAGAGCATCTGCGCCTCGCCATCCGCGCCGCCGATCAGCCCACAGCACTCGTTAGGCAGATCCTCGCGCGCGTGCGCAACCATCTCGTCGATCATCGACTGCGGGATCCGCATCGCCAACCGCCGCGCCGGATCACCACCAGACGGTGGAATCCAGGTTCTCGATGTCCTCGATCGGTTTGGTGTAGACGCCTGAGGAGAGGTACTTCCAGCCGTCGTCGGGGATCAGGAAGACGACGTTGCCGCTGTCGAGCTCCTCGCCGATGCGGACGGCGATGCGGGCGATCGCGCCGGAGGAGACGCCGGCGAAGACGCCCTCCTCGTCGAGCAGTTTGCGAGTCCAGACGATCGCGTCGCGGTTGGAAACCATGATCTTGCGGTCGAGCAGGGCGATGTCGATGATCGGCGGGATGAAGCCGTCGTCGAGCGAGCGCAGGCCGTGGACCATCTCGCCCTGCATCGGCTCGGCGGCGACGATCAGCGTCTCGGGGTCGTGCTCCTTAAGCCGCCGCCCGTTGCCCATCAGCGTCCCGCCGGTGCCAAGGCCGCCGACGAAGGCGGTCACCTCGTCGAGCTCTTCGAGGATCTCCACCGCGGTGCCGTTGTAATGGGCCAGCGGGTTGGCCTCGTTGCCGTACTGGTAAGGCATGTAGTAGCGCGAGTCCTTCGCCATCTCCAGCGCCACCTCGACCGCCCCGTTGGAGCCCTTGGCTCCCTCTGAGTAGACGATCTCCGCCCCGTACATCTCCAGCAGCTGGGTGCGCTCGGCGGTGACGTTGTCAGGCATCACGACCTTGAGGTCATAGCCCTTGCGGCGGCAGATCATCGCCAGGGAGATGCCGGTGTTGCCGGAGGTCGGCTCGAGGATCGTCTGCCCGGGCTCGATCGCGCCTTCGGCCTCGGCCGCCTCGATCATCGATTTGGCGACCCGGTCCTTGACCGAGCCGGTCGGGTTGCGGCCCTCGAGCTTGGCGTAGATGCGAACGTCGGGCTTGGGCGAGAGGCGCGGCAACTCGACCAGCGGGGTATTGCCGATCGACTCGACGATGTCGCCGAAGCGTCCCCCGCAGGGTCGATTTAGTAGCTCTCCCGACACTTCAAAAAGTATAGCCATGGACCGCCGGGGCGCGTTAATGACGCTATGCGTAAGGAAAGCGCCCCGGGCGGCTCAGCCGCCGGCCATGGCGGGGAGGATGACGACCGTGTCACCATCCGACACCGCGGTGTCGAGCCCCTGCAGCACCCGCACGTCCTCGTCGTTGAGGTAGACGTTGACGTAGCGGTTGAGGTCACCGTCGGGGCCGAAGAGCTGCTCCTCGGTCGCGGGGTGCTCGGAGGTCAGCGCGCGCAACACCTCGCCGACGTTGGCGCCACCGGCCTCGACCTCGGTCTGGCCACCCGTCTGGGGGCGCAGGACTGGGGGGATTCTCACCATTGCCATGCGGGGGCGATCCTAATGGAGGCAGATGCAGCCAGGCTCAGCCGGCGCAGAAAGCCTGGTAGTCGGGGAACTTGCCGAGATCCTCGTCGGCGATCTCCGGCGCATCGGGGCCGCAGATCGGGCACTGTGGATCGCGCCGCACTTTCAACTCGGTGAAGCGCGTGCTGAGCGCCTCGAAGAGCAGCAGGCGACCGATCAGCGGCTCGCCGATCCCGAGCACCAGCTTCAGCACCTCATTGGCCTGCAGCAGTCCCATCGTCCCGGCCATCACGCCGAGCACGCCGTTGGCCGAGCAGCTCGGCGCCAGCTCTGCCGGGGGCGGGGTCGGGTACAGGCAGCGATAGCAGGGCCCCTCGAAGGGGACGAAGGTCGAGATCTGCCCGTCGAAGCTGAGGATCGAGGCCGAGACGACCGGCTTGCGCAGTCGCACCGAGGCGTCGTTGAGCAGGTAGCGCGTCGGGAAGTTGTCGGCACCGTCGACGATCACGTCGTACTCGCTGAGGATCTCGACGATGTTGGAGGAGTTGAGGCGGAAGTTGTGCTCGACAACGTCCACGTCGGGATTGAGCGCTTCGATCGTGAGTCGCGCTGAGGTGGTCTTCGGTACGCCGATCCGTTCGGTGTTGTGGATCACCTGGCGCTGCAGGTTGGAGGCGTCGACTACATCGTCGTCGACCAGGCCGAGGGTGCCGATCCCGGCGGCGGCGAGGTAGAGCGCCGTCGGCGCGCCGAGCCCGCCGGCGCCGACCAGCAGCACCTTTGCGTTCAGCATCTTCAGCTGGCCGTCGACCCCGACCTCGGGCAACAGCGTGTGGCGCGAGTAGCGGTCGCGCTGCTCGGCGGTCATCCCGCTGGCGGCGACGACCGGCAGCCCCTGCTCCTGCCAGGCGAGGATCCCGCCGGCCATCGAGGCGACGTCCTCGTAGCCAAGCGCTTGCAACTGCTCGGCCGCCTTGTAGGAGCGGTTGCCGCTGCGGCAGTAGAGGATCGTACGCGCCGACTTGTTGGGAGCCGCGGTCGCGATTTCGTCGCCGAGCAGTCCGGGCGGCACGAGCTTGCCGTTCTCGAGGTGAGCCTCCTGATACTCGTGCGGCTCGCGGGTGTCGATCAGGACAACGTCGCCGCCCTCGATCTCCTGCTGCGCCTCGAAGGGCTCGATCTCCTCGACCTGCTGCTTGGTCTGCGTCGCCATCGCTCTCCTAAACACTGAAATGGGGGAAATACCTTAATTCCGATCCGGCTTTACTTCAAAAAGTATAGCGACACCTGAAAGCTTGAAGCCAACAATGCTGCTCAAACCGGCGACGAGGACATCGACGCTGCCGTAGTCGGCCGACATGGCGCGCTCCTCAACCGTCTCGTAGTCGAGCGGGGGAGGACCGCCCCGCATGATGTCGATCACCCCCGCGCGGGTCTTGGTGCGGAGATGCGTCTGATCAACGAGGTGCTCTTCCCGGAGGGGCTCGTCGTCACGGAGGCGGACGCCGTATCCGGAGGGGAGGTGAGTGCCTGCCGCTTTTCGGCGTTGAGCTCGGCCACTCAGCCTCGTTGCCTGGTGCTAGGAGGGGGCGCTTTTTGGGCGTGGCAGCCACACCCCAATGGTACGCCGCCGGACGGCGCTCAGCCGAGGCTGGGGCGCATCTGGCGCAGCCTCTTCACCCGCTCCTCGATCGGCGGGTGGGTCGAGAAGAGACCGGCGATGCCCTTGCTGGAGAAGGGCTTGACGATGTAGAGCGGCTCGGCCGCCTGGTTGACCTGCATCGGCATGTCGGTCGCCCCCTGCTCGAGGCGCAGCAGGGCGCTCGCCAGCGACTCGGGGTTGCCGCATATTTCGGCGCCGCCGGCGTCGGCCGCGTACTCGCGCTGGCGCGAGATCGCCAGCTGGATGATGCTCGCCGCGAGCGGCGCCAGCAGCACCATCGCCAGCGAGGCGACCAGGCCGAGTGGCGAGTTGTCGTCGTCGCCGAACCAGAGCAGCATGTAGGCGAGGTAGGTGATCGCGGCGCCGATCGCCGAGGCCACCGACTGGATCAGGATGTCGCGGTTCCTCACGTGCGTCAGCTCGTGGGCGAGGACGCAGCGCAGCTCGTCCTCGGAGAGCAGCTTGGTGATCCCGCGGGTGACGGCGACGGCGGAGTGCTTCGGGTTGCGGCCGGTGGCGAAGGCGTTGGGCTGGTCCTGGGGGATCATGTAGAGGCGCGGCATCGGCAGCCCAGCGCGCGTCGTCAGTTCGCGCATGATCTCGTAGAGCCGCGGCGCTTCGGCTTCCTCGATCGGCTTGGCGCGGCTCATCCCCAGCGCGAGTTTGTCGCTGAAGAAGTAGGAGCCGAGGTTGATCAGCAGGGCGATGCCGAGGAAGAGGGCCGCCGTGCTGGGGCCGCCGATCAACGCACCGATCACGACCAGCAGGCCCGAGAGGGAGGCCAGGAGGATCGTCGTACGCAGGGTGGCTCCCCAGGTGGACTGCTTGGTCGTGCTCATCGCATTCGCTCCTGTCGGTTCTGTTGAAGAAGATCGGGCGGGCCTCGAAGTATGGCCGCGAAACGCCGTTCCGGCCATAGGTACTACCCCCTATCCTCGCCTCACTGTGACGACCCTGGCCATCGTCGCGCTCGCCGTCGTGGCAGTGGCGCTCGCCGTCAACCTCGTCGTCCTGCGACGCCGCTTCGCGCCGCTCGGAAACCTGATCGAGGAAATGGAGAAGGTCGACCTGAGCCGGCCGGGGCCGCTGCTGCCGGACTCGATCGACGGGATCGGCGAGACCGAGGAGGTCGAGCGGATCGAGCTTGCCTTCCTGCGCATGATCCGCCGCCTGGAAGCCGAGCGACGGCGCGCCGGCAGCGCCGCCCTGCGCGCTCAGGAGGAGGAGCGGGCGCGGGTCGCGCGCGACCTGCACGACGAGGTCAACCAGTCGCTAACCGGGTTGCTGCTGCGCCTGGAGGCAGTGCGGGAGGCGGCGCCGCCAGAGCTGGAGCCCGAGCTCGCCGAGACGCGCACCCTCGCCAACCAGGCGATGCGCGAGCTGCTCTCGCTCGCCCGCCAGCTGCGACCGACCGCGCTCGACGACCTCGGCCTCGCCGCGGCGATCGCCGGGCAGGTCGAGCAGCTCGAGCGCACCGAACTGACGGCCGAGCTGGCCACGGAGGGCGACTTCTCCGACCTCGACGACGACGTGCAGCTGGTCGTCTACCGCGTCGCCCAGGAGTCGCTGACCAACGCCGCCCGCCACAGCGAGGCGCAGCGGATCGCCGTGACCCTGCGCCGCTCCGGCGACGCGGTCGAGCTCGAGGTCGCCGACGACGGCCGCGGCTTCGCCTTCGAGCAAGCCGAGCGCGGCCTCGGCATCGGCGGGATGCGCGAGCGGGCGCTTTTGATCGGCGCCGAGCTGACGATCGAGTCCCGCCCGGGCGAGGGCACGACGGTCCGTCTCTCGGTCAAGGACTAGTCGAGAACCGTTGGAAACGTCTCCAAGCCCTGATCGCGCGCAGCTTTGTGCAGTCGGGCATCCCAGGTGGCAAAGGAGAGATCCTGCCTTGGCAGTACAAGCGCAGCCGCCAGGTGCAGGGCATCGAGAGCACGAAGCTTTGTCGAAACGGCGAGGTGCGCCGCCTGCTCCGCCAGCTCTCGATCGACCTCGACCACGCCGAAGGTGAGCCAGTCTCTTTCCAGCCTCTTGATCGATCTGGAACCCCCAGCCAGGCCTACGGCCCGCACCGTCTCGATGAAGCAGATCCGACAGCTGGACCATGCGCTTGCGCTGTCCATCGTTCGCAGGAGCTCGTCACTGCCTTCCTCCTCGATATACCGCTTGACCAGCGCGCTCGCGTCGAGGTAGAGCATTAGCGCTCTTCGTCGCGTTCCGCCAGAATGATCGCTGAAGCAGAGCGTCCAGTGCGTAAGGGTCGCGGCGCGTGGCGCGGGAGAGGACCTGCCGGCGGCGTGACCTTCCCTTCGGCCACCAGTCTCCGCATACGCTCACTGCTTCGAGGCGAACCGGCCGGAACGATGTCCGCGACATGTCGGCCGCGCACGGTGACTTTGATCTGCTCGCCCTCTTCGACTTTGCGAAGCATGCTGCTCAAGCCCGCCTTCAACTCTCGAACGCCGATTTCCAGCATGTGATCACTTTACCATTGAGGTGACCACATACCCCTGACATGGACAAATAAGTCAGCGAAGGCCACGACTCTCCCCCCTTCGACTGGGAGACTGGCGGACTATGCGGGTTTTGATCGCTGACGACCATGGGATCGTGCGCTCCGGGCTGCGGCTGCTGCTCGAGCGCCAGGCCGACATCGAGGTCGTCGCCGAGGCAGCGGACGGGGCCGAGGCGCGGGAGCTGGCGATCAGCGAGCGGCCCGACCTGGCGATCCTCGACGTCAAGATGCCGAAGCTGACCGGACTGCAGGCGACCCGCGAGATCAAGGCACAGGCGCCCGAGGTCGCGGTGCTGATCCTCTCGATGCACGACGAGGAGCGCTACGTCGCCGAAGCGCTGAAGGCGGGCGCGTCGGGGTACGTGGTGAAGACGCAGGCGGACACGGACCTCGTCGCGGCGATCCGGGCGGTCGAGCGGGGCGAGCCGTTCCCCGCGCCCGAGGCGCAGGGCACGCTGACGCCGCGCGAGGAGGAGATCGTCAAGCTCGTCGCCGAGGCGCACACCTCGAAGGAGATCGCGGCGATCCTCCACCTCTCCGAGAAGACGGTCGAGAACCACCGAGCTAACGCGATGCGCAAGCTCGGCATGCGCGACCGGGTCGAGCTGGTCCGCTACGCGATCCGCCGCGGCCTGATCGAGCCCTGACGCGCGCTCGCCGGGACCGGCGATTTGCTTGACTGAGAGCCCCGTCCGATGACCAGCTCCCAAGAGTTCAAAGAGAAGCGTTGGCTTGCCCTGGTCCTGCTCTGCTCGGCGCAGTTCGTCGTCGTGCTCGACGCCTCGATCGTCAACGTCGCGCTGCCGACGATCGGCAAGGCGCTCGACTTCTCCCAGGAGAACCTGCCCTGGGTCGTCAACGCCTACATCCTCACCTTCGGCGGCTTCCTCCTGCTCGGCGGTCGCGCCGCCGACCTGCTCGGCCGCCGTCGCGTCTTCATGGCCGGCCTGCTCGTCGTCGCCGTCGCCTCGCTCGCGGCCGGCTTCGCCTCCACCGAGGGGCAGCTGATCGCGGCACGCGCCGCCCAGGGCCTCGGCGCGGCGATCATCTCGCCCGCGGCGCTCTCGATCGTCACGACCACCTTCAGCGACGGCTCCGAGCGCAACAAGGCGCTCGGCGTCTGGGGCGCCGTTGCCGGCTCCGGCGGCGCGGCGGGCGTGCTGCTCGGCGGCGTCCTCACCGACGGGCTCGGCTGGGAGTGGGTGCTCTGGGTCAACGTCCCGGTCAGCCTGATCGCCTTCGCCCTCTCCCCCAGGCTGATCGCCGAAAGTCGCGACGAGCAGGAGACCCGCGCCTTCGACGTCGCCGGCGCGGTCACCGTCACCGCGGCGCTCTCGGTCCTCGTCTACGCGGTCGTCGACGCCACCGCGTCCGGTTGGGGATCGACCAAGACGCTCAGCCTGATCGCGCTCTCGCTCGTCCTCCTCGCCGCCTTCATCGCGATCGAGCTGCGCGCGAGGAAGCCGCTGGTGCCGTTCTCGATCTTCCGCATCCGCACCCTGACCGGCGCCAACGTCGTCGGGCTGCTGGTCGGTGCCTCGCTCTTCTCGATGTTCTTCTTCATCTCCCTATATATGCAGCAGGTGCTCGGCTACAGCGCGATCCACGCCGGCCTCTCCTACTTCCCACTGGCGCTGACGATCATGGTCTCCGCGGCCGTCGCCTCCCAGCTTGTCACCCGCTTCGGCTACAAGCCGATCCTCGCCGCGGGCCTGCTCTTCATCGTCATCGGGCTGACCTGGTTCAGCCGCGTCTCGGTCGGCGGCGGCTTCACCACCGACATCCTCGGCCCGTCGCTGTTCGCCGCGGCCGGGCTCGGCTTCGCCTTCGTGACGACGACGATCGCCGCCGTCTCCGGGGTCGAGGAGAGCGAGGCCGGCCTGGCCAGCGGCCTGATCAACACCTCGCAGCAGGTCGGCGGCGCACTCGGCCTCGCCGTGCTCTCCACGATCGCCACCTCGCACACCAACAGCCTGCTCGAAAGCGGCGGGACGAGCCAGCTCGACGCGCTGACCGACGGCTTCCAGGTCGCCTTCCTCGGCGGCGCCGCGATCGCCGCGCTCGGCTTCGTCCTCACTCTCGTCCTGATCAGCAACCGCGACAGCAAGGCCCATGTCGAACTCGGCAACGAGGCCGCCGGCCAGGAGGCGTCGGAGGCCGCATCCGCATAACCGACCGCTTCAGTAGGATTTAGATCGATGCTGTTCTCGACGAAAGCGGAGTACGGAGTTCGCCTCATGGTCGAGCTGGGCCGCCAGCCTGGGTCCGCCCCGGTCTCGCTCAGCGCGGTCGCCGAGGCGGAGCGGTTGCCGCTCTCCTACCTGGAGCACCTGGTCGCCAAGCTGCGCAACGCCGGGCTGGTCAGCTCGACCCGCGGCGCCCACGGCGGCTACCGGCTTGCCCAGCCGGCGGAGACGATCACGCTCGACGAAGTGGTCGAGGCGCTGGAAGGGCAGATCGCCCCGATGGAGTGCTTCCACGAGACCCCCGAGGGCAAGGTGCTCTGCTCGCATGAGTCAGACGGCGACCGTGCCTGCGCGACGAAGCTGCTCTGGACCCGTGTCCAGGGCGGCGTCACGAAGGCGCTCGCCGGCACCACGCTGGCCGAGCTGGTCGAGTTCTCCGGCGGCGTGCCTACTGGCGCCGGCAAGGCACCCGTCGGCAGCGTCGCTTAATCCCGAACCCCGCATCACCAACCGAATCAGACG
>DAIRWC010000060.1:4933-8747 GCA_036802505.1 Solirubrobacterales bacterium | reverse complement strand
CCGCCGGCCTGAGGATCCTACGCCGCTCCTCCGGCATCCTGATCGACGAAGCGCTGCCCGACGACGAGATGGACCGGATCGAGGCGGCGATTGCCGCGGCCCGCACCCCGGAGGTCGCCGGCTACCACAAGCTGCGCGCCCGCCGCGCCGGCAGCCGTCGCTACATCGACTTCCACGTGCAGTACCGCTCGGGGACCAGCCTCGAGCGTGCCCATGAGCTCGCCCACGAGATGCGCGGCGAGATCGAGGCCGAAATTCGCCGCGCCGACGTCCTCGTCCACGTCGAGCCAGAGACGTCCTTGCGCGATCTCGACGAGGACGAGGGCCCCTATCGCGCCGGTTGACGAGAGGGGCTCGTGGTTATGGCGAGGGCAGCAGATTCACGGCGGCGGCGAGGCCGACGGCGATCACCGTGACCGTGTAGCCGGTGTAGCCGCTGATCGCGAAGAGGACGGCGGCGATCGCACAGATGGCGACGACGGTGATCCAGGAAGCGCGGGCCAGGGACACGGGGCGGTATTTTCACCCAGATGGCAGACGTGCAAGCGAGCGGGGCGATTTCAGGCGATGCCGCCGAGGCTGCTCTCGCCTACCTGGCCGAGATGTCGCTCGATCTGCGCGGAGCGGCGATCCTCGCGGCTGACGGGTCCGTGCTTGCCGCCAGCGACCACCCGGAGCGCTGGCGCGAGGATGCGGCGGCGCTGTTCGAGGTCGCCGATCGCGCCGGGGGCGAGCCGGTCGAGCAGGTTCATATCGGCACCGAGCAGGGCGAGGTGTTCGCCCTGCGCCATGCCGGGCTGGCGGCGGTCGCGGTGACCGAGCGCTTTGCGCTGGCTTCGCTGACCTTCTTCGACATGCGGGCGGTGCTCCGCGACCTGGCGATGGGAAAACCGCAGGCGACTTTTGACGTGCCAGAGGACGTAGAAAGTCCACAGCGGCCGAGTGCGAGCGGCTGATGGCGCCCAAGCCGCATCGCGTTCTGCTCGACCGGGTCTCGGGGTATGCCGATGAGGCGGCCGCCTACATGCGCCGCCGCCGTGCCTCGCGCCGTCCCTTCGCCCGTCTCTATTACAAGGGCGGGCGCGCCGAGGATCACGCCGGCGACTCGGCACTGGGCGGCGAGCTCTTCGTCGCCGCCGGCAGGCTGATCGAGGTCGCCGGGAAGAAGCCGAAGCAGTGAGCCGGCCGGAGGAGCTGCTCGACCCGGCGGTCGCCGAGCGGGTCATCTCCCGCGCCCTCGCCCACGGCGGCGAGTTTGCCGAGGTCTTCGCCGAACGGCGCAGCGGCCTGACTCTGGCGATCGACGAGTCGCGGATCGAGTCGGTGCAGACCGGCGCCGAAGAGGGCGCCGGGGTGCGGGTGCTGAGCGGCGGCACGACCTACTTCGCCCACGTCGACGGCCTCGATCCCG
Organism: Solirubrobacterales bacterium; assembly: GCA_036802505.1. GTDB lineage: Bacteria > Actinomycetota > Thermoleophilia > Solirubrobacterales > 70-9 > VRUE01. Next base: position 7,336 of record DAIRWC010000060.1, on the reverse strand, counting down.
CCGACATCGAACGGGCGGCCGGCGAGGCGGCGGCCGCGCTGCGCGGCGATCGCACCGAGCCGCGGCCGCTGACTGCCGAGGAGAGGAACCAACAGCCGATCGAGCGCCCCCCGGGCGACGTTCCCGCGGCGCGCAAGGCGGAGCTGCTGCGCGAGCTGGACGAGCGCGCCCGCTCGGCCGGCGGCGAGATAGCCCAGGCGATGGCCTCCTACGGCGAGGCACGGCGCGAGGTCGCCGTGGCCAACTCGACCGGGCTCCTCAGCGGCGACGATCGCACCAGGGTGCGGATCGGCGCCCAGGCCGTCGCCCGCCGCGGCGACCGGGTCGAGACCGGCGCCGAGACTCTCGGCGGGCACCGCGGCTTCGAGCTCTTCGACGACGACCCCGCCGCGATCGCCGCCAGTGCCGCTCGCAAGGCGCTCGTCCTGCTCGATGCCGGGCCGGCGCCCACCGGCTCGATGCCGGTCGTTGTCGGCGGCGGTTTCGGCGGCGTCCTCTTCCACGAGATGACCGGGCACGGACTCGAGGCCGACCACGTGCAGAAGGGCGCCAGCGTCTACGCCGGCAAGCTCGGCGAGGCCGTCGCCCAGCCTTTGCTCACGGCTTACGACGACGGCCGCATGCCGGGAGAGTGGGGCAGCGACGCGATCGACGACGAGGGAGCGCCGACCCAGAAGACCAAGGTGATCGAGGACGGCCGCCTGGTCGCCTTCCTCTACGACCGCCAGAGCGCCGAGCGCGACGACGCTGCGCCGACCGGCAACGGTCGTCGCGAGAGCTTTCGCTACCTGCCGATCCCGCGCATGACCAACACCTACATCGCCCCCGGCGAGGCCGAGCCGGAGGCGATCATCGCCGACGTCGAGCAGGGCTTCTACGCCGTCTCCTTCGCCGGCGGACAGGTCGACCCGGCGACCGGCGATTTCGTCTTCGGCGTCAACGAGGGCTACCTGATCGAGGGCGGCAAGGTGACCCGGCCGTGCCGCGGGGCGACCTTGGTTGGCAACTGTCTACAGGCATTGGCCGCGATCGACGCGGTCGGCAACGACTTCTGGATGAAGACGGGGATGTGCGGCAAGGGCGGCCAGAAAGTGCCGGTCGGCACCGGCCAGGGCCACGTCCGGATCGCCGCGATGACCGTAGGAGGGACGCAAGCGTGAGCGACCTCGCCGAGTTGGCCGCGAGCGCGGTCGCGCGTGCAGTCGCGGCGGGGGCCGGCGACGCGGAGGCCTACACCAGCGAAGCGGAGAACCGCGAGGTCCGGGTTCACGGCGGCGAGGTCGAGAGCCTGACGGCGGCCACCCAGCGCGGCCTCGGCCTGCGCGTCTGGATCGGCGGGCGAGTCGGCTACGGCTTCGGGACCGACCTCTCATCCGCCGGCATAGAGGCAATCGCCGCGCGTGCGGTCGAGGCTGGTCGTGTCGCCGACGAGGACGAGTTCGCCGGGCCCCCCGGCGACGGCGGCGAGGCGGCGGTCCCGGCGGGCTTGAGCGACGCCTCCCGGGCCGAGTGGTCACCCGCCCAGATCGCCGACCTGGCCCTGGCGGTGGAGCGGACGGCGCTGGACTCTGACGCCAGGATCGCCGCGGTCGAGCAGGCCGTCTACTTCGACAGCGCCGAGCGGGTTGCGATCGCGGCCTCGTCCGCACCAGGGGGCGAGTACGAGACGACGAGCTGTTACGCCTACCTGCAGGCCCTGGCGGAGGGAAGGGACGGCCGGGAGACCGGGCTCGGCTTCGGCCTTGCGCGGGGCCCGGCGGGGCTCGACCCGGCCGCGATCGGCCGCGAGGGCGCCGCGCGCGCCACCGAGATGATCGGCTCCTCGAAGCCGCCCTCGCGCACCTGCCCCGTGGTCCTCGACCCGACCGTCGCCGCCAGCTTCGTCGGCCTGCTCGGCAACGCGGTCGGCGCCGACGCCGTGCAGCGCGGGCGCTCGCCGCTCGCCGAGCGGCTCGGGGAGGAGGTCGCCGCCGAGGCCTTCGTGCTGAACGACGACGGCCTCGACCCGGAAGGCTTCGCCACGGCGCCGGTCGACGCCGAGGGGACCTCGCGTCGGCGCACCCCGCTGATCGAGGCCGGCCGCCTGCAGACCTACCTCTACGACTCCTACACCGCGCGTCGTGGCGACGCGCACAGCACCGGCAACGCGGGGCGCTCCGGCTACCGTGCGCCCCCCAGCGTTTCGGCGTCCAACCTGATCGTCAGCCCGGGCGCCGCGAGCCTCGAGCAGTTGCTGCGCGACGCGGGCGACGGCGTCTACATCAACGACGTCGCCGGCCTCCACTCCGGGGTCAACCCGGTCACCGGCATCCGCGGTTTCCACGGCCTGAAGCTGTCGGAATCGCTGAACCTGAAGGGCGACCTCGCCAAGCAGGCCGGCAAGCTGCTCGGCCAGCTCTATGA
>DAIRWC010000060.1:0-4923 GCA_036802505.1 Solirubrobacterales bacterium | reverse complement strand
CAACCCGGTCACCGGCGTCTTCTCGGTGGGTGCCTCGGGGCGGGCGATCGGCGGTGGCGCTTTGGCCGAGCCACTGCGCGAGTTCACGATCGCCAGCGACCTGGTCTCGATGCTCCGCGCCGTGCTTGCCGCGGGGTCGGAGTCGCGCTGGGTTCCCTTCGGCGGTTCGGTCAGCACGCCGCCCCTGCTGATCGGCGAGATGACGGTCAGCGGATCCTGAGCCGCAGGGGGCGGAATCGAGGCCCAGAGCCGACTTACGCCCGCCGTCGCTGTTAGATTGCCGCCCGACCTCAACGACCCGACGGAGGAGCTTCGACGTGACCAAGGCTGAATTTCTGGATCAACTGGCATCGGATGAGCGTGTGGGCAGCAAGAAGGGTGCAAGCGATGCCCTCGAAGCAGTGCTCGAGACGATCACCGAGACCCTGAGCGGTGGCGGCGAGGTCAGCTTCACCGGCTTTGGCAAATTCCACGTCGCCGAGCGCGGTCCGCGCCAGGGCGTCAACCCACGCACCGGCGAGCGGATCACGATCCCGGGCGGCAAGGTGCCCCGCTTCTCCGCCGGATCGGCGCTGAAGGCCAAGGTCAAGGGCTGAGCTCTAGAGCACCCGCCCGATTTTTCGCCGCGGCCGCCGTCCTCTGCGGCTTCGTCATCGTGATCGTCGTGATCGCGACGGCGCTCGGTGGCGGTGGTGACGGCGGGGGAGGCTCCAGTGGCGGCTCGGGTCACGCCGGGCACGTGAAGCAGAGCCAGGCTCCCCCTGCTCACACTCCCAAGACCTACGAAGTGCAGAGCGGCGACACGCTCACCTCGATCGCCCATGAGACCGGCGTCCCGGTTGCGGTCATCCTCAAGCTGAATCCCGGGGTCGACCCCCAGATCCTGATCTCGGGGGAAAAGCTGAAGCTGCGGTGAGGAGGAGCCCCCTCCTCACCGCGCTGATCGTCGCTGCGCTGCTCGCCGGAGCTCCCGCCGCGACGGCGAAGCCGCCTCAGATCGAGGCCCGCGCCTGGACCTTGGTCGACGCCGGCTCCGGCGAAGTGCTCGCCTCCCAGGCAGCTTCCCGTCAGCTGCCGATCGCCAGTACGACCAAGCTGATGACCGCTTACGTGGCTCTGCATGAGCTGCCGCTCGACCGGATCGTCAGGGCGGCTCCGTACGTGCCCGAATACGGCGAGTCGCTGCTGGGCTTGCGAGCCGGGCAGCGGATCAGCGTTCGCGATCTGCTCTACGGCTTGATCCTGCGCAGCGGCAACGACGCCGCCTACGACCTTGCCCGCGCCGCCGCCGGTTCGGAGCGGCGCTTCGTCGGCCAGATGAATCGCTACGCCGCGGCACTGGGGCTCTCCGATACGCACTACGCCAACCCGATCGGCCTCGATCAGCGCGGCAACCACTCGAGCGCCGCCGACCTCGCCACTCTGACTCGACACCTGCTTGCCATCCCGGCCTTCGCCAAGATCGCCGCCTCGCGCAGCGCGGTGCTGCGCAGCGTTCGCCCGCCGCGGCGGATCTCGACCATCGACGAGTTGCTCTCGATGGCTCCCTGGGTCAACGGGGTAAAGACCGGGCACACCTTCGGCGCCAAGTACGTCCTGGTTGGCTCGGGGAGGCGCAAGGGGGTCGAGCTGATCGCCGCCGTGATCGGCACCGAGACCGACGAAGAGCGCTTCGACGACACGCTGCAGCTGCTCGAATACGGCTTTTCGGGGTACCGGAGGCGCGTGCCGATCCACGCTGGGCAGACGCTTGCCACGCCGTCGATCGCCTACTCGGGCGGTGATCTGAAGCTGCGCGCGGCGCGAACCGTGGCGGTCGGGGTCCGGCCTGGGCAGCGGATGAGCGTCTCCGTGCGGGCGCCGCAAGAGGTCAAGGGCCCGATCCGCGGCGAGGCCAAGCTGGGCACGGCGGTCGTCCGGGTCGACGGCTTGCGGGCGGCGTCGGTGCCGCTACTGGCGGGCCGGGCGGTGTCGAAGGCGAGCACGTTCGACCGGGTGCGCAGCTTCATCGAGGACAACCTGCCCTGGATCGTGCTGGTGCTGTCGGCGATACTGATCGTGGCAGTCTTTCTGAGCAGGCGCCGCCCCAGATGATTCTCACCGTAACCCTCAATGCCGCGATCGACCGCACGGTCGCGGTTCCGAATTTCCGCCTCGGCCACCGCCACCGGGCGGTCGAGAGCCGCACGGTGGCCGGCGGCAAGGGGATCAACGTCGCCCGCGCCCTGCGCCTGCTCGGCCGGCCGGTGGTCGCAGCCGGCTTCGCCGGTGGGCCGACCGGCAACCGGATGCTGGAACAGCTCCGCAACGAGGCGATCCTCACCGACTTCACCTGGATCGCGGCCGAGACGCGGATCAACATGGCGGTCGTCGACCCCACCTCGGGGGACCAGACCGAGATCAACGAGCGCGGCCCGGCGGTCAGCCCTGAGGAGGTCGAGCGCCTGGTCGAGCGGCTGCGCTACCTGGCCCGCGGGGCGAAGATCTGCGTGCTCGCCGGCAGCCTGCCGCCCGGTGCGGGGGCGGAGCTGTATGCGCGCCTGGTCGAGGACCTGCGCGAGTGCGGCGTCAGATCGATTCTCGATTCAGAGGGAGAGGCGATGCTGGCCGGCCTGCGCGCCGGGGCCTCCGTCGTCACGCCCAACGAGCGCGAGGCCGAGGAGCTGGTCGGGCAGGAGTTCTCCGACAGCGACGACTTCGTCCAGGGGCTTTCCGAGCTGGTCCGGCTCGGCGCCGGCGAAGCGGCGATCACGCGCCCCGACGGTTGTGTCGCCGTCGTCGGCGAGGGCGCCGAGCGGCGCGTGCTCGAAGTGCGGACCAAGCCGCTGGACCCGGTCTCGACGGTCGGCTCCGGCGACGCTTTTCTCGCCGGCTATGCCGCCGGCATCTACGACGGCCGCGAGCCAGAGGAATGCCTCGCCTACGGCGTCGCCTGTGGCGCCGAGTCGACCCAGCACTTCGGCGCCGGCACGGTCGACCGCCGCCGGGTCGAGCGGCTGCTCGACGAGGTCGAGGTGCGGGACCTGGGGGTCCACGCGGAAGTGTAGGCTGGCTGTTCAACGCCACCACTTCCTTGGAGGATCGATTTGGAGATCGACATCGGTCGAGGCAAGAAGGGGAGGCGCGCTTACGGTTTCGATGACATCGCGATCGTTCCGTCGCGCCGCACCCGCGATCCCGACGACATAGACATCAGTTGGGACCTGGGTCCCTATCGCTTCGAATTGCCCCTGGTCGCCTCGGCGATGGACGGTGTGGTCAGTCCCGACACCGCTGTCCTCGTCAACCAGCTCGGCGGCCTGGGAGTGCTCAACCTGGAGGGTGTCTGGACCCGTTTCGAGAATGCCGAGGAGCAGCTCGAGAAGGTCGCCGCCGCCCCCAAGCACGAGGCGACCCGGATCATGCAGGAGATCTACACCGAGCCGGTCAAGCCGGAGCTGATCGGCAGGCGGATCGCCGAGATCAAGGAGCGCGGCGCCGTTGCCTGCGGCTCGCTGACGCCGCAGAAGGTGCGCGAGCACTACGAGATCGCGGTCGAGGCGGGGATCGACATCCTCGTCATCCAGGGCACGGTGATCTCGGCCGAACACGTCTCGACCACGGTCGAGCCGCTCAACCTGAAGGAGTTCATCTCGGAGGTGCCGGTACCGACCGTGGTCGGTGGCTGCGCCTCCTACTCGACCGGGCTGCACCTGATGCGGACGGGCGCCGTCGGCGTTCTGGTCGGGGTCGGTCCCGGCGCCGCCTGCACGACGCGCGGCGTGCTCGGGATCGGCGTGCCGCAGGCGACGGCGATCGCCGACGTCGCCGCGGCCCGTGCCCAGCACATGCTGGAGACCGGCGAATACGTCAACGTGATCGCCGATGGCGGCATGCGCACCGGTGGCGACGTCTCCAAGGCGATCGCGGTCGGCGCCGACGCGGTGATGGTCGGCTCTCCTCTGGCCCGCGCCAAGGAGGCACCGGGTCGCGGCTTCCACTGGGGGATGGCGACCTTCCATCCCTCGCTGCCGCGCGGCACCCGGGTTTCGACCAAGCAGGATGGGACGATGGAGGAGATCCTGCTCGGCCCTGCCCAGGAGAACGACGGCACCTTCAACCTGATGGGGGCGCTGAAAACCTCGATGGCCACCACCGGCTACGAGGACATCCGTTCTTTCCAGCGGGCCGAGGTGATGGTCGCACCGGCGCTGATGAGCGAGGGCAAGAAGCTGCAGAACGAGCAGTCGGTGGGCATGGGCTCGAACGGCCGGGCGGCTGTATCGGCGGGGGTCGGAGTAGCGGACGACTGATGTCCGGTAGCTCCCCGCCCGCGGGTCCTGTCGCACAGACCCCTTCCCCGACTCACCCGTCGGAGAAGGGGTCTGCACGCCACCCACGGGAAGGAGCCGTCGAGGAGGTTCTTGTCCTTGATTTCGGTGGCCAGTACTCCCAGCTGATCGCTAGGCGGATTCGCGAATGCGGGGTGTTTGCCGAGTTGCTGCCGGCGACTGCTTCGGCTGAGTCGATTCGGGAGCGGGCGCCGAAGGGCTTGATCCTCTCCGGCGGTCCCGCCTCGGTGTATGAGCCTGGGGCACCCGCATTTCCCACCGAGCTGCTCGATCTGGGCATCCCGATGCTGGGCATCTGTTACGGCATGCAGGCGATGGTCCAGGCGCTCGGGGGCAAGGTCGAAGGGGCGGAGTCGGGCGAGTTCGGGCGCGCCGACCTGACCGTGCGCAACAGCGGCGGCCGCCTGCTGGGCGGCCTGCCGGAGGAGCAGAGCTGCTGGATGAGCCACCGCGACGCCGTCTTCGAGCCGCCGCCGGGGTTCGTCGCGCTCGCCTCGACGCCGGCCTCGCCGGTGGCCGCCTGCGAGGCGCCCGATCGCGGTCTGTACGGGATCCAGTTCCATCCCGAGGTCGTCCACACCCCATATGGGAC
>DAIRWC010000059.1:0-8812 GCA_036802505.1 Solirubrobacterales bacterium | reverse complement strand
CGCATCCGACATTCACCACAGTGGGGTGGGGCCAATGTCGGATGCGGCCCGATCTCGGCTTCGTTCCGGACCGTAGAACATGCCTCAAGATTACAAGTTCATGGCGTTTTTTGCAATGATTCTGATGTCTTGACATATGCGGAGTCTAGATGTCCCCGATCGCGGCGCACCGATCGTTGCCCTCCCCGCTAGGCTCGCATTTCTATGGACAAACCGAACAGCCCCGATGCCGCGATGCTCTATGGCAGTCGCTTCCTCATCGAAGACGCGCCCTCCGGGGACTTTCCCGCCGGTGGGATGTCGGCCCTGGACGCGATGCGACTGGTCGACGAGGAACTCGCCCTCGAGGGCGACCCGAACCGCAACCTGGCGACCTTCGTCACCACCTGGATGGAGCCCGAGGCGCAGCGCCTGATCGCCGAGAACCTCTACCGCAACTTCATCGACCACGCCGAGTACCCGATCTCGGCCGAGATCGAGCAGCGCTGCGTCCGCATGCTCGCCGACCTCTACCACGCCCCCGGCGAGACGACGGGCGCCCGCACGCAGGGATCCTCGGAGGCGATCATGCTCGGCGCGCTCTCCTTGAAGTGGAAATGGAAGGAGCGGCGCGAAGCCGACTCGAAGCCGGTCGACAAACCGAACCTGATCTTCGGCGGCGATGTCCACGTCGTCTGGGAGAAGTTCTGCCGCTACTTCGACGTCGAACCGCGGATCGTGCCGCTGCAGGAGGGCAAGTACACGATCGGGCCCGAAGATGTGCAGCCGCTGATCGACGAGAACACGATCGGGGTCGCGGCGGTGCTCGGCACCACCTTCACCGGCCACGCCGACGACATCGTCGGCATCGACAAGCTCCTGGTCGATCTCAGGAGCGAAAAGGAAATCGACGTGCCGCTGCACGTCGACGCCGCCAGCGGCGGCTTCGTCTGGCCCTTTCTCTACCCCGACTCCGAGTGGGACTTCCGGCTTGAGCAGGTGCGCTCGATCAACGTCTCCGGGCACAAGTTCGGGCTCGTCTACCCCGGCATCGGCTGGCTCGTCTTCCGCGAGAAGAGCGACCTGGCCGAGGACCTCGTCTTCTACGAGAACTACCTCGGGAAAAAAGACGCGACCTTCACGCTCAACTTCTCGACCGGCGCCTCGATGGTCCTCGCCCAGTACTACAACTTCGTCCGTCTCGGCCGGCAGGGCTACACGTACATCATGCAGGCAATGGAGAAGAACGCCCGGGCGCTGGCCGAGTACCTCGAGTCCTGCGGCGACTTCGAGCTGATCGGCGCCGACAAAGAGCAGCTGCCGCTGGTCGCCTTCAAGCTGGTCGAGGGAAAGAACTACGACGAGTTCGACCTCTCCTGGCAGCTCTCCGCCGAGCGCGGCTGGATGCTCCCCGCCTACACCCTCCCTCCCAACGCCGAAAACGTGAAGGTCCTGCGGGCGCTGGTCAAGGAGACGCTGAGCCGCGAGCAGGTCGACCGACTTTCGGCCGACATCTCCACGGCCTGCGCGACGCTGGAGAAAAAGGGCGGAGCACACCCGGCCGAGCGCAAACAGGTCAAGACCGGCACCGGGTACTGAGCGCTACACCTCCCAGGTGATCTGTCCGGTGACCAGGGCGATCGCCACACCGTGTGCGCGGGTGTGCGCTCCAAGCTTGCCCAGCGCGTTGTGAACGTGTGACTTGACCGTCTCCGGTGAGAGGAAGAGGCGCTCCGCGATGTCGCCGCTCTGCAGTCCGGAGGCAACCAAGGTCATGACTTCGCGCTCGCGCTCGCTGAGTTGCAGCCGGCCGCTTCCCTCCCCCGCGACCGGCGCCCACGCCGCTTCGCGAGCCAAGTCGCCCGTCGCCTGCTTGGCGGACGCCTCGTCGGTGGGAATGAAGACGGAGAGATGGCGCGCGGGCAGCACGTTCGCCGTCGCACTGAACTCGACGGGCACCGGCCCGCGCTCCGGAACGTAGAGCTGATACCAGCCCTCGGCTCCCCCGCTCGCCAGGAACGCTCCCCACTGCTGCTCGAGCCGCTTGCGCTCGCCCGGGGACGTGAACTCATCCATCGTCCGCCAGGGGATCTCCTCCCGGGCGATCCCCAGCAGGTCGCACGCGGCGCCATTCCCGGTCACCCAGCGCCGTTGGTCGTCGGCGATCAGCATCGGGTGCCGTGAGCGCTCGAACGCCGTTCGCAAGCGCGTCGCCGCCTGCGAACCGGACTCACCGTCTGCAAAGACCTGCGTGTTCTCTCCGTCGCGGGGTGGGTCAGGGGTGGTCACAACGAGCTTCCTTGGGGCTGGGCCCATGCACACCGATCACCCTCTCATCTCGCACATCAATGGGCGAACCCTTAAACGCAAATTATAGTTTAAATACTGTCAGGTTTATTAGAGTATCTTTACTTCTTCACCAGCGGCGCGCGGCGCCGAACAGCTCCTGAGCGTAGCCCGCAACCGAGACCGGCGACATGAAGAGCTGGTAGGTGAAGAGGTAGCCGAAGAAGCCGAGGCGATTCTGGCGGACCTTGAGGTCAACCTCGTCGAAGGACTTCTTGCTCAGGTGGAACATGATCATCGAGAGCGCCACGTTCAAGGGCAGAACGGCAAGCGTCATCGGCCCGACGATCGCGAAGTTGCCGAAGAGGGCAAGGACGATCCCGACCGGGAAGGCGATCGAGTAGACGACGTCCACATAGGGGAAGACGAAGTTGACGAGCACCGCGTGGACGTTCGATCGACCCCCGGCCAGCAGCGGGCCGCCGTACTCACGCAGGCCCTCGATCATCCCGCGTGCCCAGCGTCGTCGTTGCCGCGCGAACGCCCGGGCATTCTCCGGGGCGCTGGTGAAGGCGACCGCGGTGCGCTCGTAGCCGACCCTGCCACCCTTCTGCATCATCGCCCAGGTGAGGACGATGTCCTCGCCGATGCGGTCCGGCCAGCCGCCCACCTGTCGCAGGGCCGCCGTCCGGTAGACGCTGAAGGCGCCCTGGGCGACCATCGTCCCCTGGAAGAGGCCCTGCTGGCGCTTGACCGAGGCGATGCCCAGGAAGTAGTCCCACTCCTGGGCGCGGGTGATGAAGTTCTGGCGGGAGTTGCGGACGAAGACCGCGCCGGCGACGGCGACCGTGTCCGGTGGAGAGATCAGCAGCCGGGCGATTACGCGCTGCAGTGCCGAGGGCAGTAGCAGGGTGTCGGCGTCGACCGTCGCCATCAGCGGGGTTCGCACCTGCTTCAGCGCCGCGGTCAGCGCCTTCGCCTTGCCCCCGTGGGGGACGGTGAGGACGGCAATGTCGGGGTTGGTTGCAGCCCGCGCATGAGCCAGCTCGGCGGTGCGGTCGGTGGAGCCGTCGTCGGCAATCAGGATCCTGAGCTTGCCCGGATAGTCCTGCTCGACCACGTAGTCGAGGGTCTCTTCGATGGTCTCCTCCTCGTTGAAGCAGGCGATCACCACGGTGGTGTCGGGAAAGAGGAGATCGAAGCGCAGCGGGGGCGGGCGGTCGAGCAGCAGCGAGGCGATCAGGTTGGCGTTGAGGTAGCCGGGGATGATCGCGATGCCGAGGATCACGGCGATCGCCAGCGGCATGGTGATCGATTCGCCCAGGGTGTCGATCCAGGGAAGCGAGAGCCAGAGCGAGAAGCCCGCCCAGCCGAGGCCGATCGCGACGACGAAGAGCAACTTCAGATGCAGCGCGATGTAGAGGCGGCGGCGCTCGCCGGGCGTCCGCTCGAGGTCCTTGACCAGGATCGCCGGGGCGTCGGCGAGCACAGAGCTGCCACTCGGCTCCAGTCGCGGCGCGGCGATCGGTCCTGAATCGGGCTTGGTCGTGGCCATCTCCTAACGGGTATCGACCAAACGGCCGAGAGCTACACCCGTAGCGACCGTGCGCCGCGCCACTCAGGAAGAAGGGCGCACCGTGCACATCTCTTTGTGGCCCCCTAGGTCCAGCAGGGGTAAGACCTAGGGGGCCAGGGAGGCAACCTCATTCAGGCACCCAGCGATGGGCTTCGAATCGCCGCTGCGCCTCAGCTGCTCCCGCACTATCTGAGCCGCAAGCGGGCAGCACAATCCCCCGGACGTATGAAGCGCGGGAAATATCCCCCAAAGGGGCTAGTCAGTAGGTACTGCCACCCCACCGAAACCTGTTGTATTTAAGTGTTAGAGCGCCTAAGGTCTACTGACTAGTCAAGTCTATGAGTTCCGGCCAGGCTGGCTCAATCGGCAGAGGAGGCGTAACCCGTGAACGCCAACACGACGGGGTCGAGGCCAACGTCCCATTCCACCCGGACCCGCCCAGGGCTCGCCCGCATCCTGGTGACGGACGACCGACCGGAGATGCTGCGGTTGGTCGATCGCGCGTTGGGAGAGCATTACCGGTGCGAGTTCGCGGGCAGCGTCGCGCAAGCCCACAGGAAGCTTGCATCCACCTCGTTTCACCTCGCCCTGTGCGACATCCAGATGCTTGGCGAGTCCGGCCTTGCCCTGGCGGAAGAAATCACCGAAGAGCATCCCCAGACCGCTGTGGTCTTGGTTACCGAGAAAGACGACCCGGAGGTTGCGAGAAAGGCATTCGCCCTTGGGGGTCACGGTGTCCACGGCTACCTGATCAAGCCATTCTGGCCGGGGCAGCTCTTGATCACGGCAATGAATGCATTGCGACGGCGCGAACTCGAAAACCTCGAGAGCGCGCACAGACTCAACCTCGAGGAGCGGCGCCAGGCGATCATCGACATGGCGCCGATGCCCGTCTACATCAAGGACAACGCCTACCGCTACGTCTTCGCAAACGCACACGCCGATGACCTGGCGGGACAGGAGAGAGGCCAGCTCCTCGGCAAGACCGACGAGGCGATCATGGCGCCTGCGGCGCTGGCACACACCCGCACCGTCGATCGCGAGGTGCTCGAGAGCGGCACAACCCATCGGGCAGAAGAAACGCTCGATATCGACGGGGTCGAGCGGACCTTCCAGACGATCAAGTTCCCCCTTCTCGACGAGGACGGGCGAGCCAACGCCGTCTGCGGCATCTCCACGGACATCACCGCCCAGAAAGAGGCCCTGCGGCTGCGCGACGAGCTGGTAGCCGAGCACGAGCACTCGATCGACGAGCTGCGGCTGTCCCGCCAGGAGACGGTCGAGCGGCTCACCAAGGCGATCGAGCTTCACGATTTCTCCACCGGCAAGCACGTCGACCAGATGGCCATGGTCGCCGCCTTCTTGGGAACCAGGCTCGGCCTCGACCCAGAGCGGGTCCACCTGCTGCAATTGGCGGCCCCGATGCACGACGTCGGCAAGATCGCCACGCCGAGCGAGATCCTGCGCAAGCCCGGCCCGCTCACGCCTGGGGAGCGTGAGGAGATGCAGCGCCACACGACGATCGGCCATGAGATCCTCGCCAACTCCGAGAGCGAGCTGCTCCGCATCGCGGCGACCATCGCCCTGACCCATCACGAGCGCTACGGCGGCGGTGGGTATCCCCAGGGCCTGGCCGGGGAGGAGATCCCGCTCGAGGGACGGATCGCGGCGGTCGCCGACGCATTCGACGCGTTGCTCAGCGACCGCTGCTACCGGCCGGCGTTCTCAGTGGGAGAAACGGTCGAGATCATCAAGAACGGCAGGGGCACTCAGTTCGATCCTTCGGTAGTCGACATCCTTCTCAAGCACCGCGCCGAAGCGCTCTCCGTGCGCGGCTACGCAGCCTGAGCGCGGTAGAGCCGCTCCCTCGCTCGGCGAACGATTCCGATTTTCCGCCGCTCCGGGTGCGAACATGTGTTCGTATCCGACCTTAGGAGATGACGAATGCCTCAATTCGACGCGTATGAAGACCTCGTGGGCAAGTGGCGCTGGCGACTGCTCGGCAGCGACGGCCGCACCGTGGCCACGTCCGGCGAGTCCTTCGACTCTCACTGGCATGCCCTGAGGGCGGCCGAAAACGTGCGCGGAGTCGCATCGGGGGCGCACATCTCCGGCGTGCCCGCGGATGGAGTCAAGGACGCCCTGGGCGCAATCATCGATCGAGAGCTGGCGCGGAGTTAGCCAGACTTTTTGACGAAATAGGTAGCAAAACCAAGCTGGCGCAGCTAGGTTTTTCCCATCTCCCTGCCATCTCGTCCACAGCGGCGCATCGCAAAGCTCGCGATCGTCGGCGCGCTGGCGGCGATGCTTGTGCTGGTTTTGGCCGCCCCGGCGGCAGCCGAGACGCGGGTCGTCAACTTCGACAACCTGCCGGCGGGTGAAGAAGTCAAAGACCAGTACAAGGAAGAAGACGGGGTCTTCTTCCGCGGCCCCGGCGAAGGCGACGGCTGGTTCCCGCTGGTGAAATCGGTGCCGGGTCTCGCCCACTCGGGCGATCGGGTCGCGAGCATCGCCAACTGCGTCGGTAGTGGTAACGCGTGCGAGTTCTTCACCCCGGTCACGATCGGCCGGTTGACGAGGACGGCCAGCTCGGTCAGCGCCTACGTGGGCTGGATCGAACTGCCCGAAGAACCGTCCTCGACCGCGGAAGTGAGCCTGATCGCCCGCAACGCCTCGGGAGACGAAATCGGCACCTCGACCGCCACGGTGATCAAGGGCAAACCACTCAGCCAGCAGCTGACCGTCACCTCGCCGAACCCCGACATCGCCTCCTTCGAGCTGATCGCCTCACCGTCCCTGAGCGAGGACATCGGCTTCGACGACCTCGAACTGACCTACCCCGACGCGCCGCCGCCCCCGGACTTCAGCCTCAGCGTCGGCGGTGGCCCGACCAATGTGGCGCAGGGGGACTTCGCCGAAATCCCGATCGGGCTCAACCGCGTCAACGGCTCCAACGGCGACATCTCGCTGAGCGCCTCGGGACTGCCGCCCGGGATGAGCGCCTCGTTCGCCCCCAACCCCGCCGCCGGTACCGCCAGCGGCGCGATGCTGAAACTCAGCGCCGACCCCAACGCGCCCCCCTCCCCCAGCAGCTACTCCCAGATCACGGTCACGGCGACGCCGAGCTCGGGTGCCGGTACGACGGCTCACTCGGCCACCACGCTGGTCCGGGTGATCGAGAACTGCGTGCGCGAATTCAAGACCGCCTATCTCGACGTGCGCAGCGAAGACTGCATGCGCTCGGAAGGGCCCGACGTCCTCGTCGCCACCGACCAGACCGTCCACGTCGATGGCCTCGCACTGACGCCGCGCACGGGGACGCAGCGCCTCGTGATCAACAAAAAAGACCGCATCATCACCAGCAGCGTTACCGACGCGATCGAGGTGACGCTCGCCGACCATCCCGACATCCCCCTCTATATAGGCGACATTGACTGGGATCTGGGCACGCCGGGATCGGGACCGAAGCAGATCTTCGAATACGAAGGCAAAAACATCGGCTTACTGGCGAAGCTGCCGGTGCAGAAGGTCGCCGTCTCGCTGAGCAGCGCCGGCAAGGCCCAGGTCAACCCCACCTTCAAACTCGAATTCTGGCCCTTCAACTACGTCGGCTCGGTCTCGGTCGCGGCCGGCTTCACCGCCGACAACGACCACGGCTCGAACTTCAGCCAGCTCGAAATCAAAGTGGCCAAACTCGAGGCGGCGGGAGTCGAGCTCAAAGACGTCTCGATCAAATGGAAGGAAGGCGGGAACTGGTCGGGCAGCGCGACGATCACGCTGCGCTTCGCCAGCGCCTACTCGCTGACCGCCGGCATCGGGCTGAAAGAAGGCGACCTCGCCTCACTCAACGGCGCGGTCGGGAATCTCAACGTCGCGGTCTCACCCGGCGTCTACCTGCAGTCGATCGGTTTCGGCTGGGAACGCAACCCGCTCGCCCTCTCGGGCACGGTCGGCTTCAGCGCCGGGCCGTCGGTCGCCGGCAAGACGGCAGTGAGCGTGAACGGCACCTTCAAGGCGAAACTCGCCGATCCGCTCGTCTTCGAAGTCAACGGCAACGCCAAACTCGCCGACAAGTTCAGCCTCGGCAGCGTCTTCATGCGCTACTCCTCCAACGGCCTCTTCGAGCTCGGCGGGAAACTCGACTGGGACCTCGACGTCGCCTACGTCAAGGGCGAAGTCAACGGCTTCGTCGACGGGCTCGACGCGGCCGAGCTGGAAGGCCAGGTTCACACCTGCATCCGCATCCCCTGGGCGCCCGACCCCTGCGCGGGCGGCGGCTTCATCGTCTCCAACCTCGGCATCGCCGCCTGCGTCGACGTCTATATCGGCAGCGTCGGCGTCGGCTACGAATGGGGCGGCGACTTCGACCTCTGGTGGGGCTCCTGCGATCTCGGCCCCTGGCGCCCGGCCTATCCGAAAGGCGCCCGCATCGCGGCGGCGAACCGCTTCCAGCTGCGCGGGGGACTACCCAGCGCGGCCTTCGCGGTCGAAGGCGCGGGCGGAGCCCCCGACGTGACCCTGACCGGCCCGCACGGGAAGACGATCTCGGTTACGGCCGCGACCCCATTCGCCAAGAAGAAGGACCTCTTCGCCGTGCAGTCGGGCAACGACACCACGTACTTCGTGATCAAGCACCCGCCCGCCGGAACCTGGACCGTCACCAGTGACGGCGTCGTGCCGATCCGCCAGGTGCTCCAGTCCTTCGGCCTGCCAAAGCCATCGATCCACGCCACCGTCAGCGGCCACGCCCGCCAGCGAGTCCTGCACTGGCGACTGCGGCCGATCAAGGGCCAGAGAGTGCAGTTCGTCGAAGCGGGCAAGGGCGTGCGCAACGTGATCGCCACCACCTCCACCGCGACCGGCCAGGCGAGCTTCCGCCCCGCGGAAGGGCCCGCCGGCAAGCGCAAGATCGTCGCGATGGTCGAGCAGAACGGCCTTCCCCGCACCAACCTCACGGTCGGCGCCTACCGC
>DAIRWC010000058.1:0-8841 GCA_036802505.1 Solirubrobacterales bacterium | reverse complement strand
CCCCGAGGCCGTTGCGCAGCTGATCGCGGGGTCTAGGGTTCGGAATGCCCGTCCGGGAGCCTCATGGAGAGGGACACCCGACCCTCCCCATGACCGTTCGTTTCGCTGGATAGGGTCGGCGCGTGATCTTTCTCGGCATCGTTTCGGCGGTTGGAGCTTCTTTGCTCTACAACACCTCGATCGCCCTGCAGGCCTTGGAGGCTCGAGAGGTGCCGGGGGAGCATTCGCTGCGGTTGTCTTTGATCGGGCGGCTGGTGCGGAATCGGCGCTGGCTGGGGGCTACGGCATTGGGGTTGCTTGGGTGGCCGTTGGAGATCGTGGCGCTGCTGCTGGCGCCATTGACCGTGGTGCAGCCGTGCCTGGCGAGCGGCTTGATCCTGCTGCTCTGGCTCGGGGCGACGCGCCTCGGGGAGGCGCCGGGAAGGCGGGAGTTCGTCGCCGTCGCCGCGATCGTCGCCGGCGTCGCCGGTGTCGCCTGGGCGGCGCCCGAGCGCACCACGGACCACGCCGGAGCCGTAGCTATCGCCGCGGCCCTCGCGCTGGTCGCGCTCCCGATCGCCGCCCCGTACCTGCTGCGCTTGCGTATCCGACATTCACCACACCAGGGGGGGGTCGAAGTCGGATGGGCGCGCGCGTTGGGGGTGCTG
This sequence comes from Solirubrobacterales bacterium, assembly GCA_036802505.1. Lineage (GTDB taxonomy): Bacteria > Actinomycetota > Thermoleophilia > Solirubrobacterales > 70-9 > VRUE01. Next base: position 8,194 of record DAIRWC010000058.1, on the reverse strand, counting down.
ATGGTGCTCAGCGCGGGCTGCGGCTACGCCTGGACCGCTATCGCCAGCAAGCTGCTCACCGACGAGCTGGCCGCCGGAGCGATACTCGTCGCCGTTCTTTGGCTCGGCACCGCGGCAGCTTCCGAGGGCCTGGCGCTGCTCAGCGAGATGAGCGCGCTGCAGCGCCGCGCCGCCATCCACGTCGCCCCGGCGATGTTCGCCGTCCAGATCCTCGTCCCGGTATTGCTGGCGCCGCTGATCTTCGGCGAGTCCTGGGCCGACACTCCGCTCGGCGGCGTCGCCCTGGTCGCGTTCATCGGCCTGGCCGTTGCGGGGACGGTTCTCCTGGCCGGGTCCAAGGCGGTCGGCGCTGTGATCGATAGCGCACATTAAGAACCTGTCTTTAGATAACTGACCGGTTTCGCTGCTAGCCTGACGCGGCTTTGGCTTCCCCAGTCAGCCCTCCGCTCGACGCGAGCAAGTTCGCGATCGGGTTCGATCATCGTGACCGCGCTCGTCTCTTCGAGCTGTGGACGCAGGTGCTCGACTCCGAGCAGTGGTCCGAGGGCGCGATGCTGGAGGCCTTCGAGCAGCGCTGGTCGCAGTGGAACGACCTGCCCAGCCTCGGCCTGTCCAGCTGGGCCGGCGGCGCCCTCGCCGCGCTCGAGTTCGCCGGCGTGCGGGGCGAGACCGTGCTCTGCCCGTCCAACACCTTCATGGCCTCGCCGCTGGCGGCGATCGCCGCCAGCGGCGAGGTCGAGTTCGTCGATTGCAACCGCAGCGACCTCTGCATGTCGTTCGAGGACTTCGAGCGCAAGGCGGAGCGCCTCAAGCCGAAGGCCGCGATCCTCGTCCACATCGGCGGCCACATCGCCTTCGACTCCGAGCGGATCGCCGCCTACTGCCGCGAGAACGGGATCTTCCTGCTCGAGGACTGCGCCCACGCGCACGGAGCCGAGTGGGGCGAGCGCAGGCCGGGGAGCTTCGGCGACGCCGGCGTCTACTCGCTGTACGCGACCAAGACCGTCTCGACCGGGGAGGGGGGAGTGCTCGTCTCGTCCAACCCCGATCTGATCGAGTTCGCCGGGAAGTTCCGCAACTACGGCAAGTTCGAGCACGAGGTCGACGGCCTCAACTTCCGCATGAGCGAGTTCACCGCGGCGCTCGGCCTCGTCCAGGCCGACCGCATGGAGGAGATCGTCGCCTGGAAGAACGCCCACGCGGCCGAGCACCTTGACGCTCTGCACCCGGCACGTCCCGAACTTCCCGACGGGATGACCTCCGGCCTCTACAAGTACATAGTCTTCGCACCGATCGAGAAGTCGACCGGGCGGGTCTACGAGGAACCCTGCCACCGGATCATGGGCCGCGACGACGACCTTCCCAACACCGACTGGGTGGCCGAGAACCACTGGTGCGTGCCGCTCTACTACCGCCCGGAGAGCCGGGACGACGTCCTCGCGAAGGAGGAAGCATGAGAGTCCTGGTAACCGGCGGCGGTGGCTTCATCGGCTCGCACGTGGTGGATCGCCTGATGCGCGACGGTCACACACCGCGGATCTTCGACCTCAGCGCCTCGCCCTACCACTCGCCGCTCGAAGTCGAGACCTTCACCGGCAGCATCACCGACCCCGCCAACCTCGACCTGGCGATGCGCGACTGCGACGCGGTGATCCATCTCGCCGCGGTCGCCGACGTCGCCCACGTCCTCGCCGACCCGGTGCTGGCCGAGGAGGTCAACACGCGCGGCACGCTCAACGTGCTCGAGGCGGCCTGCCGGGCGGAGGTCGGCCGCGTCGTCTACGGCTCGACCACCTGGGTCTACAGCGACTGCACCGAGCAGACGGTCAGCGAGGCGACGCCGATCCCGGCACCGCGCCACCTCTACACGGCGACCAAGCTGGCCGGGGAGACCTACTGCGCCGGCTATGCCGAGCTCTACGACCTCGAGTACACCGTGCTGCGCTTCGGCATCCCCTACGGTCCGCGCGCCCGCGCCGCCGGTGTCGTCGCCAAGTTCACCGACCTTGCCTTCGAAGGCAAGGCGCTGACGATCGCCGGCGACGGCAGCACTACTCGCAGCTTCATCTACGTCGAGGACCTGGCCGACGGGATCGTTGCTTCCCTGGCCCCTGCGGCCGCCGGCCGCACCTACAACCTCTCCGGCGACGAGGTCGTGACGATCCTCGAAATCGCCGAGCGGGTCCAGGAAAACACCGACAACTGCGAGATCGTCCACACGCCGCCGCGCCCCGGCGACTTCCCCGGCAAGGAGATCTCCAACGAGCGGGCGCTGGAGGAGATCGGCTGGAAGGCGGCGACGAGCTTCCGCGAGGGCGTCCGCCGCTACGTCGAGTGGGTGCGCAACACGACGCGGCCGCCCGACCCGGTGCCGGGGCTGAAGCCGGTCCTGAGCCATCACGGCAACGGCAGCGGCGACGGTCGCGCTCCAGGCTCGCTGCTGGAGGGGGCGAGCGAGGAGACAGGCGAGCGCCCGCCGCGAGTGCTGGTGCTGACCGCCGATATCGGCGAGGGCCACGACCTGCCCGCCCGGATGATCAAGGAGGACGTCGAGCGCGAGATCCCCGGCGCCACGGTCGAGATCGTCGACGGCCTCAAGGCGATGGGCCGGATCTCCTCCTCGGTGGCGCGCGACGGATCCCGCTTCACCTTCCGCTGGATGCCCTGGCTGTTCGACCTCCAGTACTGGCTGATCACCAAGTTCGCTCCGACGCGCTGGCTGATGCACCACCTCAGCTACCTGGTCGGCGCCCGCGGCCTGATGCGCGTCGTCGAGCAACACCAGCCCGACGTCGTCGTCTCCACCTACCCCGGTGTTACCGCGGTGCTTGGCATGCTGCGCGAGAACCGGCGCCTGCTGGTGCCGGTGCAGTCCGCGATCACCGACCTCGCCGGGCTGCGCTACTGGGCGCACCCCGGGGTCGATCTCCACTTCGTCACCCACCCCGAGTCGATCGAGGAGGTCGAGCGGCTGGTCGGGCCGGGCAGCGTCGAGTGGATGCGACCGCCGATCGCACGCGACTTCCTGATGCCGCGCACCCGCGCCGCCGCGCGCGAGGCGCTCGACGTGCCCGCCCACGCGCGCATGGTTCTCGTCTCCGGGGGAGGTTGGGGGATCGGCGACCTCGAAGGCGCGATCGACGCGGCGTTGGCCGGCGAGGACACGCTCGTCGTCTGCATCGCCGGTCGCAACAATTCGGCCCGCGAGAAGCTGGAGCAGCACTACGCCGAGAACGAGCGGGTCCGGGTCCTCGGCTTTACCGAGCAGATGAGCGACTGGATGGCGGCGGCCGACGCGATGGTCCACTCGACCGCCGGGCTGACCGTGCTCGAGGCCCACATTCGCGGCTGCCCGGTCGTTTCATACGGCTTCTCGGCCGGTCATCTGCGCGCGAACAACGCCGCCTTCGAGCGCTACGGGCTGGCCGAGGTGGCGCGCTCCGAGCACGAGCTGACCTCGACCCTGCGGCACCTGACCAAAGAGCGGCGCTCGCCCGATTCCAGCTTTGCCTCACTGCCGTCGATCGCCTCGCGCGTGCTCACCGCGCGGCCGCGGATCAAGCCACAGCCGGTATGGCGGCTGCGGATGGAGCGGGTCGCCGTCGCCGTCAGCGTCGCCGCTCTGGCCGTCGTCCTGCTGTTCACGGTGATCGATCGCGAAGCTCCCTACAAGGTGGTCGCCAAACCGTTGGAGGGACGCATCCACTTCGGCAAGGACGAAGACGAAGTCACGCCCGCGGTGCAGGAAGCGCACCCGGCCGCCGCGCCCACCGCCGCCCGCGAAGGTCGTTGATCGGAGCTGCCCTCGCGCCGGTCTCGCCGCGCGTCGCGGCGCGGCTGGGGATCATGCGCCGCCAGGAGGGGGTCGAGGGGGTGGCGCTCAGCTTCGACGACGGCCCGCATCCGCAGGGCACGCCGATCGTGCTCGAGATCCTCCGCGAGGCCGGGGCCCGGGCGACCTTCTTCCTCGTCGGCGAGCAGGTCGAGCGGCGCCCGGCGCTGGTGGCCGAGATCGTCGCCGCCGGCCACCGGGTCGAGCTGCATTGTCATCGCCACCGCAACGCGCTGCGGCTGACCGGCGGCATGTTCTTGGACGATGCCGAACGAGCACGGGCGGCGATCGAGGAGGCGGGGGGGCAGGCGATCGCCGATCACCGCCCGCCCTACGGGATCTACAGCGCAGCGACCCTGCGAGCCTGCCGGCGGCGTGGCTGGCGCCCGGTCCTCTGGTCGCAATGGGGGAGGGACTGGCGCGGCAGCGCCACCGCGCGATCGATCGCCTGCCGGGCGACCACGTCAGCTCGCCCCGGGGACATCGTCCTCCTACACGATGCCGACTACTACAGCGCCCCCGGTTCCTGGCTGCGCACCGTGGCGGCGCTGCCGATCATCCTCGAGGAGCTCGGCAGCCGCGGGCTGAAGACGGCCTCGCTGCGCCGCTGAGCCGGCGGTGCGAGGGTCCACTGCTCGCAGCCTGCGAAGGCTTCGTCGAGCCGCCTCGCCATCGTGCTCCTCCTCGTCGGCCGATCCTGGTCGAAGATCTCCTGGGGCATGAATCCCTCTCCGTCCTGTAGGGGGCGTTGACATAACCATCTCGCCTCAATCGGACGAAAAAAAGTGCAATTAGCGGAAATCGGCAATTAAGTCCGCAAGTTGCGCCGGTTGATCCAGGGGCACGAACGTCTTGGAGTCTTGGATTTCAACGAGTTTTGCGTTTGGAACTTCTCTCTCCAGCCGCTGCGCGTACTTGATCGGGAAGAAGCGGTCGCCGGGTGCCCAGGTGAGCAGGATCGGCAGATCGGAACTGCGCAGCGTCTCGGCCGCCTCCAGCGTGTAGCGCTTGTTCATGCCTGCCGTCACCTTCTTGGCGTCGTGCTTGACGCCCGAGTCGTGCAGGGCGGGTCGCATCCACGAAGCGACCAGGTCGGCCGGGATCGGGTTCTTGGAGAAGGGCTTGAACGCGGCACGGGCGAGGGCGCCGATCCTGAATGGCGCCGCCAGCACGTCCATGCCGCCGGGCAGCTTGGCGACCGGCGGCATCGCCTTGAAGATCCCGGGGGGAAAGTTCTCGTGGGTGTCGCAGTTGGTCAGGACGAGACGGCCGATCCGCTCCGGATGGCGGGTGACGAGCACCTGCGACATCGCGCCGCCGGAGTCGTTGCCGACGATCGTCACGTCGTCGAGGTCGAGTGCCTCGAGGAAGCTTGCGACGATCGCCGCGATCCCGTAGGGGGAGAGGTCGGCATCGGGGTTCATCGCGATCTGCTGGGCGCCGATCGGCCAGTCGGGTGCGAGGCAGCGGAAGCGATCGGAGAGGCTGTCGACGACGCCGTCCCAGAGCCGGCCGTCGACGAGGTAGCCGTGGACGAAGACGACCGGCTTGCCCTCGCCGGCCTCGCGGTAGCGGACCCTTCCGGCGGGCAGGTCGATCTCGCGGCGCTGATCTGGCTGGCTCATTGCATCCTCCTGGGCGTTTTGGCGGCCGATGGGCCTCAAAGCGTCCTATTTGTCCACTTTGAGGCCCGTCGACGGTGTAAGGTACATACAGACTGTATGAATGTCAAACGGACCCAGGCCGAACGCTCGGAGGCGACGCGCGACGCGCTGATCGCGGCGGCGCGGGCCCTCTTCGCCGACCGCGGCTACGCCGCGGTCGGCACCGAGGAGATCGTCCGCGCGGCGGGCGTTACCCGCGGGGCGCTCTACCACCACTTCGACGACAAACGCGCCCTCTTCGAGGCCGTCTACGAGCGGATCGAGGTCGAGCTCGCGCAGCGCATCGCCGCTGGGGCTCTCAGCTCAGGGGCCGCCGCGCCATTGGAGGCGATGCGGGCGGGCGCGGAGATGTTCCTGCAGGCAGCCACCGAGCCCGAGGCGCAGCGGATCGTCCTGATCGACGGCCCCTCGGTGCTCGGCTGGGACCGCTGGCGGGAGATCGCCGCCGAGCACGGGCTCGGACTGATCGAGGCGACCCTGCAAGCGGCGATTGAGGCCGGCGCGATCGCCGACCAGCCCGTCCGTCCGCTCGCCCATGTGCTGATGGGCGCCCTCGACGAGGCGGCGATGCTGGTCGCCCGAGCCGACGATCCGGAGCTAATGCGCGCCGAGGTCGGTCGTACGCTCGACTCGTTGCTCGTCGGGCTTGGCACGGGTTAGCGTCGGTTCGAGGGGGACCTCGTGGGCGATGCGGCGCGACTCCTTCTGCGCGTACATCCGCACGTCGGCGAGTTGCAGCGCGGCGGAGGGATCCTTCTCCTCCGATGGCACCTCGACGGCGCCCCAGGCAGAGCTGACGTCGAACCCTGGCCCCACCGCGGTCAGCGCGCTCGTCGCGGCGCGACTCGCCATCTCGAAGCGGTTTGGCGCACAGCTCAGCAGCACGCAGAACTCGTCGCCCCCGACCCGGTATGCGGTCCCGTCCTCGCCGACCGCGTCGCGCAGCGCTCCGCCGAGCCTCCTCAGCATCTCGTCTCCGGCGGGATGGCCAAAGGTGTCGTTGTAGTGCTTGAAGCCGTTGAGGTCGAAGAGCAGCAGCATCAGCGGGTGCTCCTCGTCTGCCCGGGAGGCCTTGGTCGGCAGGTCGACCTGCATCCGCCCTTGGTTGGCAAGCCCGGTCAACGGGTCGGTCCGCACCTGCTCGAGCAGCGCCTTGTTCTCGCGGTCGCTCATCGCCAGGCGCAGGATCACGGCGGTCATCGTCGCCGCCCAGAGCACGGTCGAGAGTCCGCTGGTGGCGCTGTAGTACTGCATCGCGAAGAGGCCGATCATCACCCCGGCGAAGACTGCCGGGACGACGATCTCGCGCCGGGTGTCTCGTTCCACCGGGGAGGTGATCTCGACTGCGGCGGCGGGCTGCCAGACGGCGGCGCCGAGGCAGACCGCGGCGATCAGGTAGATCGGGTCGATCCAGCCGCCTTCCGGCAGCGCTTCGCCGGTCGACTGCAGGGTGAAGGCGATGTCGGCGATGACCAGGGCCGAGAGGCCGGCGAGCAGCAGCGACCAGGTCCGGCCGGGGCGCCAACCGGTCAGCGCGACGACCCCGACCACCATCGCCACCATCAGGATGTCGCCGAGCGGGTAGGCGAGCGTGGTCGCGATCTGCAGCGGCGTGCCTTCGGCCTTGCCGGCGACGAAGTCGAAGACGAAGGCCGCGCCGAGCGCGGCGGTGCCGAGCGCGGCGATCGCCCCGTCCATCCACAGCCGCCAGTTGATCTCGTGCGCCCGGGCGCGGACGAGGAGGGCCAGCCCGGCGTAGGCGAACGGGTAGAAGAGCAGGTAGCCGATGTCGGCGGGCGAGGGGTAGGGGGCGTTCGCATTGCCTTCGATGAAGAGCGCCCAGTAGACCTCGGCGGCGCCCCAGCAGAGGATCGCGGCGCCGAGCAGGAGCCAGGCGCGGCGCTCGGGACCGAAGGCCGACGCCCTGACCAGGCAGGCGACCCCGGCTCCCAGGACGACCGCGTCGTAGACGACGCTGCCGATCACGACGTCGAGGCCGTCGCCGACGCCCAGCCAGGAGTGAAGGGCGACGAGCAGGGTGCCGCCGAGCAGCAGGACGGCCAGGGAGGCACGCAGGGCGCGCGCGAGAGCGCTGTCGTCAGCAGCCGGTTCCCTCGTCGTCATGCCCAGCTATCGGCAGATCGAGGCCGTTTCCCAAGCCTTGCGCAGGCATGCTTGCGCACTTCTCTAGACTTGGTGGCGATGAAGGCAGGAATTCACCCCGATTACAAGCTCGCTCACGTGCACTGCTCGTGCGGCAACCAGTTCTACACGCGCTCCACGGTCGAGGATCTGCACGTCGAGCTCTGCTCGGAGTGCCACCCCTTCTACACCGGCAAGCAGAAGCTCGTCGACACCGGCGGGCGGGTAGAGCGGTTCCAGCGGCGCGCAGCCAAGCACGCCAAGGCATCGAAGTAGGACATGGGCGCGGAGACAGTCTCTCCGCAGGCTGAAGCCGTCTCCTCCTCGAACGGGGCGGACCCGCTGCGCATGCCCGATGGCGCCCTGGTCGCGAAACGCGACGCGCCGGTCGGCGGCCAAGCGGTGCTGGAGGGCGTGATGATGCGCGGCGTCTCGACCTGGGCGGTCGCCGTGCGCAATCCGGAGGGCCAGGTCGAGCTCAGCTCCGAGCCGCTGGTGCCCTGGGCGAAGCGCCACCGCCTCTGGCGGATGCCGGTGCTGCGCGGCGTCGTCGCCC
>DAIRWC010000057.1:0-8901 GCA_036802505.1 Solirubrobacterales bacterium | reverse complement strand
GCGCCCCACCTCTTCGTAGCCGGGCAGGGCTTCGTAGAAGAAGTCGAAGAGGTCGTCGTGAAGCGGTACGACCTTTTTCATGAACTCGACGTACTTGAGCAGCCGGATCACATGCGGCCACACGAACGAGCTACCGGCGGAACGCAGCGGCCGATCGAGACTCTCGACGATCTCGGCCTTCCCTTTCCAGACGAGGACGTGCGCGCGCCGAAGCGAGCACACATTCAGCGGCTCGTAGCCCGCGTTCAAGACGAGGACCTGCTGCACCTTGCGGGCAGGGTACCAGCGCGGTAGCCGTTGATTGGCTACCGCGCCATGGCGCGCTCGACCGCCGCCCCCGACTACCCCTGGGCGCCGCAGCGGGAGGCCGTGCTGGAGGCGCAGGCCGAGCTGGTCGCGCCGCTCTGGGGGCAGGGCGCGACGATCGAGATCTTCTCGCCGAGCATGGCCGCCGACCCTCGCGCACGCGAGTTCCAGGCCCGCCTCGAGCGCCAGGCGGCGAGCCCGATGCGCGTCGGGCAGCTGGTCGAGATGTTCCTCGACACCGACGTGCGCGAGACGCTGCCGCTGATCCAGGCGCCCACCCTGGTCCTGCACCGCCGCCAGGACCGCGCCGTCAACTACCGCGCCGCCCGCTGGCTCGCCGAGCGGATCGAGGGCAGCCGCTACGCCGAGCTGGAGGGCGAGGACCACTTCCCCTGGGTCGGCGACAGCGACGCCCCACTCGCCGCGATCGAGGAGTTCCTCACCGGCGTCCGTCCCGGGCCGGCACCCGAGCGGGTGCTCGCCACGGTCCTCTTCACCGACATCGTCGACTCGACCCGGCTCGCCGCGGAGATCGGCGACCGCCGCTGGCGCGAGCTGCTCGGGGAGCACCAGAAACTGGTCCGCGAGCGGCTGGACCGCTTCAATGGCCGCGAGGTGAAGACGACGGGCGACGGCTTCCTCGCGGTCTTCGACGGGCCTACCCGCGCCGCGCAGTGCGCCCGGGAGATCGCCGACGACATGCCCGGGCTGGGGATCGAGGTGCGGGCCGGGCTGCACACCGGCGAGGTCGAGCTGATCGGCGACGACGTCGGCGGGATCGCCGTCCACCTCGCCGCCCGGATCGCGGCTCTGGCCGACGCGCGGCAGGTGCTCGCCTCGCGCACGGTGCGCGACCTCGCCGTCGGCTCGGGCGTCGAGTTCGAGCCCGCCGGTCGCCACGCCCTCAAGGGCGTCCCCGACGAGTGGGACCTCTACAGCGTCGCCTGACGCGGCGGCCCGCTTCCCCAGATCGCTACTGCGGCGGGGACCAGGAGGAAGGCGAGCGAGGCGATCTGGGCGATCGCGTCGGCGGTGTCGAAGTTGTCGAGATGGGTGGCGTGGAAGCCGAGGTGCAGCGCCTCGGTAAGCAGCCAGCCCGTGCAGGCGGCGCGGACCAGGGTCGGCTCCAGCTTCCAGGCCGCCCAGGCGAAGAGGACGGTGAAGCCGAGGTAGAGGCCGCCGACGTCGGTGACCAGGTGCTCGTTGTATGGGGGGATGCGGTCGACCCAGTGGGCAAGGAAGGGGAAGTCGGCATAGAAGGCGTGTGGCGCGAGCGCGGCTGACAGGCCGACCGAGAGCGTGGAAAGGGCGAGGATCGCCAGGGTGGCTCGGGCGAGCGCGGGAGCGCGCATCCGACTTTCACCCCACCCTGGTGTGGTCAATGTCGGATACGCATCGGTCGATTAGCCACGGGCCAGCCACTCCGCGAAGGTCGGGCCGCCCGCCGCCGCAGCGGGATCGCAGAGGGCGCCTTCGCGCAGCGGAGCGCCGATGCGGCCGATCGTCGGCAGGCGCAGAGGCACTCCCCGATGTCCGGCGCGGCGCCAGGCTGTGGCCAGCTCGCTCAGGGTCTCCACCCGCGGCCCGGCCACGTCGGGCAGGCGCCCCGCCGGCTCGGCGTGGGCGACGTCGGCCAAGCGCTCGGCGACGCGCCCCGGGTCGATCGGCTGCAGGCGAGCCCTTCCCGTCGGCACGACCCGGAACCGCCCCGCCTGCTCGAAGGCCCAGGCGATCAGGGTGTGGAACTGGCTCGCCCTCAACAGGCTCCAGGGGACTCCGCCCGCGCCGACCGTCCGCTCGTGCTCGACCTTGACCTTGTAGTAGGGGATCGGCACCCGGTCGCAACCGACGATCGAGATGCCGACGTGATGCCGCACGCCCGCTCCGCGCCCGGCGCTCAGCAGCCTCTTCGTGCCCTCGACCTGGACCGGGGCGGCGTTGCGCGGGCTCGAATTCGAAGCGTCGACGACCACCTCGACGTCGGTCAACGCCTCGTCCAAGCCCTCGCCCGAGGTCAGGTCGACGCGCCGGTGCGACGCTCCGTCGGGCAGCTTCCGCGGAGCGATGCGGCTGAGCACGCGCACCTCGTCGTCTCGCGAGGCCAGCTCGGCCACGAGGGGCTTGCCGAGCTGCCCGGTTCCGCCGACCACCGCCACCTTCATCGCGGCCGAGGATATTTGCTGCGCTCAGGCAACGGGCTGCGGCTCGAGAAACAACTCGGCCGAAGGGATGCCGATCACTTCGCCAGCGAAGCGCTTCTCGCGTCCGTAGACGACCCAGGTGGTGTCGATTTCGCCGATGTCGAGGTCGAGCCGCAGCTCGTCGGCGTGCTCCTCGACGTGCTCCATGTGGGTCAGGCCGGAGTCGTAGCGACCGGCGAGCAGCTCTTCCGCGACGATCGGCTTGGAGGCGACGTCGATCACCTCCTCCCACCGCGAGAGGTCGACGTAGCCCTTGGTGGCGGGGACGATCCCGAGCGAGCGCGGCCGCTCGACCTCCTTGCGGCTGAGCAGGACCAGGTGCTTGGTCGGGTAGATGAAGGTGTCGACCACCCAGACCTCGGTCCAGTGCTTCTCGGTGATCTCGTGCACCTTCGGGTGGGCGCTGCACTGGACGAGGAAGGCGCCGGGCGTCTCGCGCAGCATCTCCAGGCCGACGAAGAAGTCCGTGATCAGCTCGATCCCGTAGTCCTCGACCCCCTGGAACTCCGCGTAGCGCTGCACCGCCCGCTCGTGGCAGGTGCCGGTCGGCCCGAGCGTGATGAAGGTGACCGCCATCGGCCACCAAGGATACTCAAGTAATGCTGATTATCTAGGCAAAGCGCTTGACGAACTCCAGCGCGCGCTCGGCGACCTCGCGCCAGCCGTTGTCGATGGTCAGCGAGTGGCCGCGGTTGGGCATCTCGGCGAGCTCGGTCACCCCCGGGTTGCGCTGCTGCTTCTTGTAAGCGGCGTTGGACATCGCCGGCGGCACGCTGTGGTCGTTTTCGCCGGTGAAGATCAGCAGCGGCCCCCGCTCGGGGTTCTCGCTGTCGACCTTCGCCTCGGTCGCGGGGTTGAGGTTCGCCATCGCCGCCTGGAAGATCGGCAGGCAGGGAGCGGCCACGTGGTAGGTCTCGTGCAGCTGCTTGACCTCGTCGGCGTCGAGCGCGTTGGCCCAGCCGTAGCGGAACTGGTCGAGCGTGAGGGCGATCGCGCGGCCGCGATTGAGCGGGTTGCGCAGCGCCGGCAGGGTCGCGCGGATCGCGGCGAGCGGCAGCGGCAGCACGCCCCGGAACGGCGCCGGGTCGACCGCGACGGACGCGGCGGAGAGGCCGCGACCGGCGGCGATCTGGGTCATCAGCCCGCCGAAGGAGTGACCGACGACGGCGGGCTTTGTGTTGAGCGCGCCGATCACCTCGGCCATATGGTCGGCGACCTGGCCGACCGACTTACCGGCGAAGGCTTCGGGATTCGCCCGCGCCTCCTCGACGGTCGCCGGATCGTCGGGCCAATCGGCTGCGACAGGCGCGTAGCCCGCCTCCTCGAAGAGGGTCGCCCAACGCTCCCAGCTGCTCGCCAGCAGCCAGAGCCCGTGGATGAACACGACCGGGGTGCGACCACCCGCGTTTGCTGCCTCGATCTGACCTGCCTCGCGCTCGGTGATCGTCGCCATCGTCTCGCCTTTCTGGGGACCTGCCTGGAGAACAGAGATCGGTTGAGGATTCTGACCTAATTGGGCGCGTCAGGCCACCGGCGGAGGCGAGCCGTCGGCGCTGGCGGCGAGCGTCTCGTCCCAGCCGCAGACCAGGCAGGCGTGGCGAAAGGCCGAGCGGGCGAATTCCAGCGCGTAGGCATGGGGGTCGGGCGCGGCACGCACGTCGTCCCAGTCGAGCATGTACTCGCCGAGGTCGTCGTCCCAGCGGGCGGCCTCGGGCTCGAGCGCGGCGCCCTTGAACCCGTCCGGCGCGGGGTGCGCGTAGGCGTAGAAGGCGGCCCGGGGGTACCGGGCGTCGCCCGGCCACCAGCCGACTGCGACGTCTTGGGCGTCCATCGAGTTGCGCATGATGAAGTCGTCCGAGGGTGGCTCTGCCGGGAGGCCGGAGAAGAGGCTGACGGCGAGGTCGAACGAGCCCCACCAGGCGTTGACCGGCGTCGAGCGGCCGCGGTAGGGAGCGCGGAAGGCGGCAAGAACCTGAGCCGCCTGAGTGGCGGCTGCGAAGTAGGCACTGACTTGCTCGGGCTCGTAGGTGGCGTGTTCGGTGTCCTGGTCGAGCGCGACGGTCCAGGCGACCTCCTGCGGGGTCGGGTCGATCGCGACCGGGCCGGCGAGCTTGGCGACGGCGGCGAGCAGCTCCCGGGTCACCTCGCCGACCGCGCGGTGCGGCGTGAGCGGGACGCGCCGCAAGCGTCCGTCGCTGTGCTCCGCTCGCGCCTCATGGCTGTGCAGGTCGAGCACCACGACAAAGGCGCCGGAACCGTCGGGTGCCGGCAGTGGTGCCGTCTCCCACCCCTGGACGGTCAGGCGTAACGCCGCGTGCTGCAGCTGCGGCTCAGCCGGCGCCAGTTCGGCCGCCAGCTTGCCGAGCACCTGGGTGTGGGCGTGAAGCGTGTCGCAGGTCGCCGTCCAGTCCTCATAGGAGACGGCCGGCCATGAGGAAGACGGCATCGGATGACGATAGCGAGCCTGCGGTTTCCCAGCTTTAAAGGCAGCGCAGGCTCGCTACTCAATCGCTACTAGCCGGCCTCCTCGCCGCTGGCCTTCAGCGCGTACCACTGGCCGCCGAAAGCGCTGGTGTCGTTGCCTTTGGTGTCGCCGGGCTTGGTGTCCTCGACGAAGGTGTAGAGGGGATGGCCGGCATAGGTCACCTGCATCGTGCCGTCATTGCGTTCGGTGGTGCCGAGCTTCGAGGCTTCGGCGCCGCTCATCGCCTTGGGCGCGCCGCTCGTCGTCAGCGGGGGCCAGCCTTTCGCGCAGGCGCCGTAGCAGGCCGACGTGGTGCCCTTGTCTTTGTGGAAGTCGTAGACGGTGAAGCCCTTGGAGTCGACTAGGACCGGGCCCAGTTCGGGGCTCTTGGCCACCGCGACGACGCCCGGGCCGCCTGCGGCAGCTTCGCCGCCGCCCGCTTCGCTGTTGGCGCTCTTCGTCGTGCCGGTTTCTTCGCTGCCCGATCCGTAGGCCCCGCCTTCGCCCGAGCTGGAGCTGGAGCTGCTGCTTCCGCAGCCGGCCACGGCAAGTAGCGCGCCGATCGCGAGGATGGCGACGGCTGGAAGGGTTCTGGTCACGGGACTGCCTCCTGAGTTCGCGGGTGCGGCGGCTGCCGCGGTTTGCCCGGAGTACGGAGGGGGCCCCGGCCAGGTTCAGGCGGGTGCCGGTTGCCGCATCGCGCGCGAGGGCAACAGCAGAGCCGAGGCGCAGACCATCGCGAATGCCGTGGTCTGCAGGGCGATGCCGAGCGGGTTGGCGGCGAGCGGGTCGCCGAAGACGAGCACGCCGCCGGCGATCTGGGACGCGTTGGCGACCAGGCCGATCAGGCCGATCGTCTCGATCGCCTGGCGCCTCTGCAGGGCGGCGATCGTCGTGTACTGGGCCAGGGCGCCGCAGACGACGATCAGCGCGACCCACGGGGCGAAGAGCGCGAGCGAGACCCCACCGACGCCGAACAGCCCCTTGATCGCGACCCCGGCGAAGGCGATCAGCGTGCCGGCCAGCGCGGCGAGGAGCACCCCGTGGCGCTGGGCGAGACGTTGGGAGCGATGACCGAGGGCGAGCCCGCCGGCGAGCATCGCCAGCCCACCCTCGAAGCCGAGGATCGCGCCGACCGAGAATTCGGAGTGGCTGCCGTGCAGTTGCGGCACGGTGACGGCGAGCAGGGCGAGCCCGCCGCCGCCGAGCAGCAGGGCCAGCCATTGGCGTCGCTCGACCGGGTCGCCGAAGAGCCGCTGCGACATCACCGCCAGCAGCACCGCGCCGCCGGCGAGCACGGCTTGCACGATGGAGATCGGCGCCATCGAGAGTGCCGCGATGTGGATCAGCCAGGCGACCGCGGCGAGCCCCCAACCGGCGGCGAACCAGCGCGAGCCGGCCAGCGAGCGGACGCTCTGCAGCGGTCGGCGCAGGCGAATCGGCGTCGCGTGGTGGCAGCCCCGGTGCTTGAGCAGCGAGGCGAAATTCGTCATCAGGGCGGCGACGAGCGCGAGTGCGATGCCGACCTCCATGAAGGCCTTCCTGCCTACCTCTGTCCGACCACGTCGCGCGCCCGCGCAACCGCGGAAGCTGAGGTGTGGCATGCCTTGGCGATCGCGTTGTCGGCGCGATCGGGTGCGCGGCGCACCTCGAACTCGAGCAGGCCGGCGCGGCGCACTTTGACCCGCGTGTCGTTGTTGCAGTCGTCCGGCGCCGCCTCCAGTGCCGCGTCTCCGGCCCGCTCCCGCCTGCAGGTGAGGCAGAAGTTGCCGTCGGCGGCTGTGGTCCAGGTCGCCGGCAGCGGCACCGAGGCGCCGCCGAGCTGGCTGACCGAGACGCCGCAGCGGTCGCAGGTCCACTTGGCAGCGGTGGTGGGGGCGGCGGCGGTCATCGGGCAGCCTTGGCCTTGGGGCGACGGCGACGGCGCCGCGGGCGTCCCGAGGGGCGTTGCCCTTGCCGCTGGCCCGGCTGCGAAGCGGACCGCGGCAGATGCCCGTGTCCCTGGTCGAACTCCTGGACGAGGCCGAGTGCGACGGCCATCTGCCGCACCTCGGCTGCCTGGTCGGCGAGGACGAAGCTGATCCCGGTGCCGCGAGCGCCGGCGCGGCCGGTGCGGCCGACCCGGTGCGTGTAGGAGTCGCGGTCGCCGGGGGCGTCGAAGTTGACGACCTGTGTGATCCCGTCGACGTCGATCCCGCGCGCGGCGACGTCGGTCGCGATCAATGCGGCGACGTCACCCCGCTCGAAGCGGGCGAGGGCGCGTTCGCGCTGGCCCTGGCTTTTGTCGCCGTGCATCGCGGCCGCCTCCACCTCGTGTTTGCGCAGGCGCTTGACGAGTCGGTCGGCGCCGCGCTTGGTGCGGACGAAGACGAGCGTGCGCCCACCCTCCTCGCCGCGCAGGTGCTCGACCAGACGGTCGAGCTTGGCGCTTTGGGAGTCGACGGCGAGGAAACGGTGCTCGATGTCGGCCTTGTCGGCCTCGCTGGCGGCCTTGGTGTGACGGCGCGGATCGCGCGTGTAGGCGGCGGCGATCTTGCCGGTGGCGCCCTCGAGCGTCGCCGAGAAGAAGAGCGTCTGGCGCTCCTTAGACGTCTGCGCGACGATCCGGTCGACGGCGGGCTTGAAGCCCATGTCGAGCATCCGGTCGGCCTCGTCGAGGACGAGGATGCGGACCTGGCGGAGCGAGAGCGTGCCGCGCTGGATCAGGTCCTCGAGCCGGCCGGGCGTGGCGACGACGATGTCGGCGCGCTTCGCCGCGGCGCTCTGCGGGCCGAAGCCGACGCCGCCGTAGACGGCGGCGATGCGAAGTTGGCGCGCCTTGGCGACCGAGGACAACTCGTCGACGATCTGGCTCGCCAGCTCGCGGGTCGGGGCGAGGACGAGCGCCGAGAGGTGCTTCGCTCCGGGCTCGACGCTGTCGACCAGCGGCACGCCGAAGGCGAGGGTCTTGCCGGACCCGGTCGGGGATTGGACCAGCAGGTCATGACCGGCGAGCGCGTCGCGGATGACCATCTGCTGGACGGGGAAGGGTTGGTCGATGCCGCGCTGCGAAAGCGCGCGCACGACGTTCTTGGATACGCCGAGGTCGGCGAACGACATGATTTTGTGAGCTCCTTTTTGAGCGAATAGGGGAGATCCAGCGACCCCTAAACGCAAAGACAGCGCACGGAGGAAACGGAACCTCTCGGGTGGCAGTGGGCCAAACCCGACCTACAGACCGTAGCAGCACTTCTGTTATCGGCATGATGCGGTCGATTCTGAGCTTGATCGTTCGTCGTGGGGGTAGAGAGCCAAGGAGCGACCAAAGGAGACCAGCATGGGAATGATCGTCGTAACCGAGTTCGTGTCCCTCGACGGAGTCATCGAGGCGCCGGGTGGAGGCGAGGAGTACCGCCACGCCGGCTGGACCTTCGAGATCGACCGAGGCAAAGAGGGCGACAAATTCAAGCTCGACGAGTTGCGCGAGGCCGAGGTGCAGCTGCTCGGCCGCGTCACCTACGAGGGCTTCGCCGCCGCCTGGCCGACGATCGAAGACGAGGCCGGCTTCGCCGAGAAGATGAACGGGATGCCGAAGTACGTCGTCTCCTCGACCCTGCGGGAGGCGAGCTGGAGCAACTCGACGATCCTCAGCGGCGACGTCGCCGAGGAGGTCGCGAGGCTGAAGCGCGAGGTCGACGGGGTGATCCTCGTCGCCGGCAGCGCCCGGTTGGTCCAGGCGCTGATCGAGCACGACCTGGTCGACGAGCTGCGCCTGATGGTCTTCCCGGTCCTGCTCGGCGAGGGCAAGCGCCTCTTCGGCGAGGTCAGCGAGAAGAAGCCACTGCGCCTGGTGGACCAGCGGACCCTGGGCGACGGCATCGCCCTGCTCACCTACGAGCCCACGACCTAAACCGTAAACCGCCGGCCGACGGGCCTCAAACGTCCATATAG
>DAIRWC010000056.1:8597-9085 GCA_036802505.1 Solirubrobacterales bacterium | reverse complement strand
GGCGGAGCGCAGCCGTACCCAGCCGCGGCTGCGCGGGGCGACCAGGGCCGGGCCCATCGTGATCGCGTGCCCGTCGTATTCCTGGAAGCCGTTGTCGACGAAGTAGGCGGGAGCGAAGTGGAACTGGAGGTCGGGCTGGGCGAGGCCGGGCCGACTGCGCACGAAGGCAAACGCCTCGGCAACCGAGGAGGACAGCGGACCGCTACGCCGCAGCAGATACTCGAGCACCGCTCTGGGGCTTTCGGCATCGGCAAGCGAGCCACCGCCCGGAACGTCCCAAACCGAGGTCTGGTAGGGGTGGTCCTGGAGGTTCTCGCCGACGCCGGGCAGGTCGGCGGCGACCGGGATGCCAAGTCCCTGTAGCTGCTCGGCCGGGCCGATGCCGGAGAGCATCAGCAGCTGCGGCGAGGCGAGGGCGCCGGCGGAGAGGATCGTCTCGCGCTCGGCCGTGGCCACCTGCTCGCGACCGCGGCGGCGGTAGCGGACGC